>DATABQ010000400.1:0-1684 GCA_036259495.1 Longimicrobiales bacterium
GCGATGCGAGGCTCGTTACCTTCCGTCAATCGCACCGGATCCACGCTCCGTATGGCGCAGCGCGACAGGATCGCCATACCGTAGCGGCCGCCCTGGTAATCCATGAAGCTGCCGAACGCGTGGTGCATCCCGAGCAGCTCGCCCAGCCGCGCAGCCTGGTCCACACCGCCGCTGCGTTCGACGCGCTCGTCGACCTCCTGCAGTGCGACGACGACCGGATCCAGGCGGCGGAGCACGGCCGCGACGCGCTCCAGGTCGACTTCGCCGTCCATGCCGCGTGCGTGATGGATGTTGTAGCTCACGACGCGCCAGGTGGTAGCGGACGCATCGGTCCGCGTCCCTGCGGGCGGCGCGGCTGTCGCGCACGTCGCCGTGAGCAGTGCGACGGCGGCGATACGCAGCGCAAGCGCGGCTGTGCGCAGCGCAAGCGCGACGGTGCGCATCATGTGCACAGGTTCGATATCGCGACCACCATGAACGCGCAATTGCACGGGATGCCTACCACGTGTCGGCGCCGGGATGCGGCGCTGGATGCGGCGCGCCCGCCAGCGTTCTGGCGCCGGCGTCGGCAGGTGCGGATTCATCGGGGCGGCCGAATGAGACGATCACGGAGCCCGCCAGCCCTGCGAGTACACCGAGGATGCCGATCGCGAATATCCCCTCGTCCGCGATGAACCACGGTGCGGCGAGGGCATGTCCGGTAATCAGTCCCACGGTCATGGCAGAGATCTCAGTCTGGAAGTCCGATGTGGAGCCGCTCCTGCGATTCGCCAGCGCACGGTAGAGGGCAACAGCCCCGAGTACGGCCAGCACGAACAGCATGCTGTCAGCCGGCATGCCGATGCTCCCGCCAATGCCCAGAAACAGCGCAATGCCGCCCAGTTTGAGCGCCGTCGCAAAACGCGACGCGAGAGACCGCCGGCGCGGAGGCGGCGGCGGCTCAGGCACGAGGGCGTCCTGGCGACTCAGCTCCGTCAGTGCCTGATCGATGGCGCGGGGAGATATTCCAGCCTCTTCGGCTATACGGCGGACGTCGGGCAATGTGAGGCCCGTCAGCTCCGACGCGTCCAGCTCGGCGGCACGCGCCAGCACCGCACGGACCTGTTCGGCCTGAAGGTAAGCGAGGGAACCATTCTCTGATCCCGGCATTCGTCCTCCTTCGTTCGTCGGTGGGTGACGCAATGCCTCGGCCGGCTGGTACGAGCGGCGCGAAGCGCGGGTCCTTCGTGTTGAAGATATTCGTGCTGCCGCGAGGGGCAATGTCGCTCCGTCGCGAGCGGATCGGAACCGTATTGCCGCAACCCGGCTCCCGCATTCCCGGAACTATCCCTCGATGCCACTGTAAGCAGGGGGACTGCCATTGCCGTTCCTCTGCGATAATCTGCCAGCGAGAGTGGTGCTGCATGGCGAATCTGCTGACAGCCACACGCGTCGTTCTGATCTTCGTCATCATTGCCGTCTGGATGCGCGCCGATCCGGTCGGATCATGGTGGCTCGATCTGCTGATGGTGCCGCTGCTCGCCTGGGCAATCTTCATGGATGCACTCGATGGATGGGCCGCGCGCAGGTTCAACGAAGCGAATGAGGCCGGAGCGCTGTTCGACAGCGCCAGCTCTACGATTCTGTCGCCGGCGATGTCGAACAGCGCGCCGGCCTCATTCGCTTCGTTGAACCTGCGCGCGGC
>DATABQ010000401.1:0-3209 GCA_036259495.1 Longimicrobiales bacterium
ATCCCCGTCGAGCTGCTGCCCGACACGCAGCTGCCTCGGCTCCAGGTGAGTGCCGAGTGGCCGGGCTCGTCCGCGGAGGTCATCGAAGCGTTCCTCACGGCACCGCTCGAAGGCGCAATCCAGCAGGTGCGCGGCGTCGAGACCATCACGTCCACCTCGAGCGAGAGTGGCGGGGCTGTCGTGAATGTCGAGTTCGCACGAGAGACAGACATGGACTTCGCGCGTCTGGAGCTGTCGGAGCGCATCGCATCGCTCGAGCCCGATCTCCCCGTCGGCTCATCGCCTCCGCGCGTCACGATGTACATCCCGGACGAGTTCCAGGACGAACAGCAGTCCGTGCTGCGATATACCGTCACGGGTCCCTACATCCTGGAGTACCTTCGCGAGTTCATCGAGGAGCACATCGTCCCCGAGCTCTATCACGTAGAGGGCGTCGGTGTAATCGACGTCAGCGGCGGCCGGCCACGGCTGCTCGAGATCGAGCTGGACGAGCAGAAGATCCAGTCGCTCGGCCTCAGCCTGCAGGAGGTGAGCGCGCGCGTGTCGCAGATGGAGATGATCAGCGAGGCGGGCGCCGTCGCTGCGCCCGGCGGGCTCCGATACACGCTCGCCATCCGGGAGAGAGCACAGTCCGCCGACGAGATCTCGAGGCTGCCACTGCTCACGGATGGCGGTCGTGTGGTGCGCGTGTCGGATGTCGCTCGCGTTCACGACACGTTCGACGAGGCCCGGCAGTACTACCGTATCGATGGCGATCCGGCAGTCGGTATGGAGATCTATCGAAAGCCGCGTTCCAACACCGTCGCGATGGCGGCCGCTGCACGCGCACGGATCGATGAGCTGAGCACGGCATTGCCGCCGGGCATGCGCATCATCCTGGACAGTGACCAGAGCGTCGACATCCAGAGGCAGCTCTCCGACCTGAGGAACAGGGCCGGCATAGCAGCCCTGATCGTGCTCGTCGTGCTGCTCGTTTTCCTCCGGTCGCCGCGCGCAGCGGTCATCGTATTCGCGACCGTCGCATTCTCCATCCTGATCACCGTCAACGTCATCTATTTCAGCGGCCTCACGCTGAACCTGCTGACGCTGATGGGACTTGCGATGGGCTTCGGCCTGGTCGTCGACAACGCGATCGTCGTCCTCGAGAACGTCTATCGCCGCCGGCGAGGCGGTGAGGATGCCGAGACGGCAGCACGCCGTGGCGCGAGTGAAGTGGTGCTGCCGATTCTCGCGGCCACAGGAACCACTGTCGTGGTACTGATCCCGTTCGTCTACCTTCAGGGCGATCTTCGCGTGTACTACGTACCGCTCGCCATGGTGGTCGGGATCAGCCTCGTCGCCAGTCTGTTCGTGGCGTTCACGTTCATTCCGTCGCTCGGCGCCAAGCTGCTGGGGGGCGTGCGTCCGCGCACCGACGCCACGGCCGACGTGTCCCACGCCCCGACTTCGGGGGCCGTGCCTGCGGCCCGTGGAGCGACGACACTCGTTGCGGAGGATCGGGACCCCGCAGCCGGCGCCGGAAGCGCCGGCGTGCGCCGCACCCCCGACCTGCTCCCGGCCATGCCGCAGTCGTCGTGGATCGTTCGCGTTTACGGCGGAATGATACGCGGCACGCTCGCATGGCCGTGGGCGACCGTGCTGTTCGTGCTCGTCCTGCTCGGCGGCTCCTACCATCTGTTCGACAAGTACGTAACGACGGGGCGCCTCTGGAACTTCGGGGGCACGCTGGGATCTTATCTCACGATCAACATCAACATGCAGCGCGGCGAGGAGCTGGAGCGCGTCGATGCGTTCGCGCGCTTCTTCGAGGAGCGCCTCGAGGCAATGCCGGAGGTGGAGCGCTTCATTACCCGCGTGTACGCACAGAATGCGAGCATCCGCGTCACATTCCCGGAGGAATACGAGAACACGAACATCCCGCTCGCCATCAAGGAGGAGATGTAACAGTACTCCCTCGGGTACGGCGGTGCGGACGTTCGTGTTTACGGCTTCGGCCCATCGTTCTACGGCGGTGGCGGCTCACCACCGAACTACAGCATCAAGGTGCTGGGCTACAACTATGAGAGGGTGCGTGAGATCGCGGAGAACCTGGGCCGGAGTCTGCAGGGCTACACCCGAATCCGCGACATCGATACGAATGGGGCCGGCAACCGTTTCGAGAACGACAGGGCGACGGAGCTGGTGCTGGACATCGACCGGAGCCGTCTTGCGATGCACGACCTCACCGCGGCCGACGTGGTGCGCCAGGTGTCGGCGTCGGTGCGCGGGCGCACGAGCAACAACACGATTCGAATCGGCGGAGAGGAGCGGCTGTTCTCGGTCAAGCTCGAAGGGTACCGCACGATGAACGCGGACGACATGAACGAGCTCCAGATCCCCACGCCGTCCGGGCAGAGCGTGCGTCTGGGCGACGTCGCCACGTTGCGCGAGCGACAGGTCCTGAACTCCGTCATCCGCGAAAACCAGCAGTACCAGCGTCTGGTGAACTATGAGTTCCGCGGGCCGCAGAAGCTCGGCGACAGGACGCGTGATCAGGTCGTCGCCTCCACCGCGCTGCCACCCGGCTACAGCATCGAGAAGGACCAGGCCTGGTCCTGGTCGACCGAAGAGCAGTCGCAGATATACGGCGTGCTGATCGTTTCGATACTGCTGATCTTCATGGTCACGGCAGCCATCTTCGAGTCGCTCAAGCTGCCGCTCACCGTGCTGCTCACCGTGCCAATGGCGCTGATCGGCGTATTCCTGCTGTTCTTCTACACGGGTGCGACGTTCACACGCGAGGCATACGTCGGGGTCATCATGATGGGCGGCATCGTAGTGAACAACTCGATCCTGCTCGTGGACCACGTCAACCAGCTGAGGCGCGTGTACGGCCTGCCTCTCGCAGAGGCGCTCGAGCGTGGCACGATCGAACGCGTGCGTCCGATCCTCATGACCAGCCTCACTACCATCTGTGGGCTTCTTCCGCTCGTTCTGTTCAGTCACACTGACCAGAACATCTGGAACGCCCTGGCCTATGCGCTGATCGGCGGACTCGCCAGCTCCACCATTCTGGTGCTCACCGTTACCCCGGCGCTGTACCTGCTCTTCGAGCGGCGGGCGGAGCGGCGAAAGGTCGAAGCCGAGGCAGCGGAGGACGCAGTGCTCCAGCCCGCGTGACCTGACCACCCCGCCTGACCTGACCAGGTTCAAAAAAGAACGCGCCGCGG
>DATABQ010000402.1:0-4933 GCA_036259495.1 Longimicrobiales bacterium
CCCGTGTTGATGGGCAGATCGACGTAGCCGGCGCGGTCGAGGAGCAGCGCTGCAACAATGATCAGCGCCACCACAAGCAGGATCCAAAGCCACGCATGCCCGCCACTCTTCCGCTCTACCCGAATATCCGCCATTGCGGACCTCCTCTGCCGGTAACCCTGCGCCGCGACCTGCGGCTGCTCCTCTACGTGCCCTGTGCAAGGTGAGCGCCAGACCGTCTGCGGACGTGCGGCGCCGCAGGAATCGGCGCGGGCGCGACCCGGCCGCCGCGCGCGGCAGACCATCGAGCCGGCGTGTGCGGTGGACGATCGGCGCGCTCTGGTGTAGCATCATGCCGCGCGGGCGCAGTGTCCGTGACTGCGCACTGGCGCACGCACAACCGTTCAGCAGGAACCGATGTCCAGCAGCACACTCGCCGACGCCGTAGCGCGCCGCCGCACATTTGCCATCATCAGCCACCCCGACGCGGGCAAGACTACGCTCACGGAGAAGCTGCTCCTGTATGGCGGTGCCATTCATCTGGCCGGCTCCGTGAAAGCACGCCGTGCGGCGAGGCATGCGACATCGGACTGGATGAAGCTGGAGCAGGAGCGCGGCATCTCGATCACATCGAGCGTGCTGCAGTTCGAATACGACGGCCACAAGGTCAATCTCCTCGATACGCCAGGTCACCAGGATTTCTCGGAGGACACCTACCGCACTCTGGTGGCGGCCGACAGCGCCGTGATGCTGCTCGACAACCGGAAGGGCATCGAGGAGCAGACGCGCAAGCTCTTCGCCGTCTGTCATCGCAGGCGCACGCCCATATTCGTGTTCGTCAACAAGTGCGACCGGCCGGGCGAGCCCCCACTGAAGCTGCTCGACGATGTGGAGACGGAGTTCGGGCTGCGCTGTTTCCCGGTGACGTGGCCGATCGCGGAGGGCGGACGCCTGATCGGAGTGTACGACCGCCTGACACGGCAGATCCACCTTTTCGACCGGGATGCACACCACGGCTCGAGACAGGCCACGTCGCGCCACGCGGAGCTCGGCAGCGACGACGCGCGCGCGCTGCTCGGCGAAGAGGCGCACGCTGCGCTGCTCGACGACATCGAGCTGCTCGATGCCGCGGGCGCGGACTTCGACCCGGAGGCCGTGCTCGCCGGCACCCTCGCCCCTGCGTTCTTCGGCAGCGCACTCACGAACTTCGGCGTCGAGCCGTTCCTGCACCATTTCCTGCGCATGGCGCCCGCGCCCGGGCCGCGCCCGTCGACGGAAGGAATGATCGATCCGCTCGACGACGCGTTCACGGGTTTCGTGTTCAAAATCCAGGCGAACATGGACCCGAAGCACCGCGACCGCATCGCATTCCTGCGGATCTGTTCCGGCCGTTTCGAAACGGGGCTCGTGGTGCAGAACACGCGGAGCGGTGACAGCGTGCGGCTCACGCAGCCGCAGCAGTTCATGGCGCAGGAGCGGACGCACGTCGAGGAGGCGTGGCCGGGCGACGTGGTGGGACTGCACGACCGCGGGAGCCTGCGCATCGGTGACACGCTGTCGGAGAACGGTCCGGTTCACATCGAGGAAATGCCGCGCTTCTCGCCTGAACACTTCGCGCGCATCATGGTGCGCGACCCGCTCCGCCGGAAACATCTCGACAAGGGGCTGCGTCAGCTGTCGGAGGAAGGGGCGGCACAGGTGTTCTATGCTACGACTCATGCAGGCCCGGAGCCGCTCGTCGGCGCCGTCGGCCGTCTGCAGTTCGACGTGCTGCTACACCGGCTCAGGCACGAGTACGGTGTGGAGGCGAAGCTGGAGAACCTCCCTTACGGTCACGCCCGCTGGGTGACGGGACCGCGCTCCGAGATCGACCGGCTGGGTGGCACCGCCGGCCGGTCACTCGTGTTCGATTCGAAGAACCGGCCGCTGCTCCTGTTCGAGTCCGAGTGGACCATGCGTCACACGATCGACCAGCATCCGGACCTGAGCTTCCACGACGTGGCGGTCTAAGCGACTTCCACGACGTGCCGGTCTAGCGGCCCGCCCACTCCTTCCACGTCGCTTCCGCCTCGCCGATCGTGAGCTTGCCGCCGTTGCGGACGAGCGGCTGGCGCAGCAGCAGCGGCTCCTCGGCGAGGATCTGCAGCCATCGCTCGTCGCCGTAGCTCGCGTGCGTGAGGCCGAGCTCCGCGAACGTCTTCGATTCGCGATCGATCAGTGCATCCGTACCGAACTTCTGCACGAAACGCCGCAGCTCTCCGGGTGATGCCGCGCGCTGCGTCAGGTCCACGAAATGCACCTTGATGCGACGCTCCGCGAAGAAGCGCTGCGCCTTGCGCGTCGCCGCACTCTTCTTCGTGCCGAATATCTGGACTTCCATCGCTTCGGGAATGGGAGTGTCGGGTCAGTCGACGTCGAACAGCGCGCCGAGTTCGTCGGCATTCAGCTGGACGCCGGTGAAGAACTCGCCGAACTCGCCGAACTTCGCGCTCGCCTCGTCGTAGCGCATTTCCGTAACGATGCGCTTGAACTCGAGCGGATCGCGGGCGAACAGTGTCACGCCCCACTCCCAGTCGTCCAGGCCGACGGAGCCGGTGATGACCTGAAAGATGCGGCCGGCGTATCGCCGACCGGTCAGCCCATGCTCGCGCATCAGCCGGTTCCGCTCGTCGACGGGCAGCGAGTACCAGTTGTCCGGGTGGAGGCGGCGTTTGCTCATGGGATAGAAGCTGATGTAGCGCATGCCTTCCGGCACGCGCGGGAACAGGCGGGTCCGCACGTGAGCGCTCGCACGCTCCGCAGCCGCTGCCTCATCGAGCAGCGCGTGGTATTCCTTCGACAACGGTGCAGCCTGTGCGGCCGCTTCCGCCGTTGCGTGATACAGCCCTGCCTCCGTTACCGACGTATAGTCGTTGACGAGCTCCAGCGCCGAGCCCGCACGTGACCGCCGCAGCCGCATGTCCGCCCTGCCGAGCTCATCCAGCGTCTCACGGAAGTGCACGAACATCACATTGGCCCCGCCGCCCACGAGCTGGTATGCTCCGCTCCAGCCATCCTCCCGCGGCGCGCTCAGCTCCGACAGCAGCTCGGCCGCCGTCGAGCGCAGCGTCGCACGATCGACCGCCGACATGGCGCGCACTGCCCTCCAGTCGATCGACATCATCTGGTGCAGCGCATACCACCCCTCCAGGGTGGCAGGTGCGAGCTCCGACATGTGCTTCCCTTCCTCTCATCCGGGTGACCGCAGCGGCAATTGAAGCCGCGCAATCTCAGGTGGCAAGTGGGAACGGGCGGGTCGCGCAAAGTTTTAACCGATCGTCGGTATTTTGTGTCACAGCGGGAACGCCGCATGCCATCGCGAAGTCGCGCTCGCACCAGCAATCACAACGCGTTGCCGCGCCGCTTGCCTGCCGGCCGGGCCTTTGCGAAGTTGCTGAGCCGTCCCGCCCTCCCCGCGGGCACAATCGTCCACGGGTATCCGGAAGAACACACTGTGTCGATGAAGACGCTCTTCACGCTGGTCGCCCCCGGCGCGGTAACGCTCACTGGCGCCGGAATGCTGCTCCTGTTCATGCCGACAAACGAGCTGCTGGTGCAGGCATCGCGCGGTTATCCGCTCGTGGCACTTGCCGTCGCAGTGCTGCTTGCCTGGCGCATGCACCGCAGCCGCGTGCTGCTGGCTGGACTGCTCCTGCTCGGCGCGCACGGTGCGCTGCACGAATCAGCACTCGGGGGCGAGCCTGCTGCGTCCACACTTGCGGCGGTACTGCTGCCGCTGCTCATCGGGGCGCTCGCGTTCTCGTCGGATCGCAATGTTGCAGGCCGGCACGTCGCACTACAGACACTCGCGATGCTCCTCGTCATTGGTGCAGGTGCGGCCGCGCTGATCGCGGCACCGGTGGAGGCAGAGCTCCTCCTCACGTACCGCTTCATCGACCCGATCTATACGAGCTGGACTGGGCTGGAGCAGGTCGCGATCGTCGCCACGCTCCTGGGACTCTTCGATCTGACGGCGATCGCCCTCATCCGCGGGAAAGCCATGGACGCAGGACTCGGGTGGGCTGCGCTCGCCGGTGTGCTCGCCATCGCCGCCCCGCAGTCCAGCATGGCGCGCGGGGTGTGGCTGCTCGCCGCAGGACTCATCCTCATCATCACGCTCGTCGAATCATCCTACATGATGGCGTTCCATGACGAGCTGACGGGACTGCCGGCTCGACGGGTTCTGTCCCAGACGCTCGGCGCGCTCCGGCCGCCGTATACCGTCGCGATCGTCGACGTCGATCACTTCAAATCGTTCAACGACCGCTACGGCCACGACGTCGGCGACGAAGTGCTGCGCATGGTCGCAACGCGACTCGCCGCAGTGACCGGTGGCGGGCGCGCCTACCGTTCCGGCGGCGAGGAGTTCACGATCGTGTTCCCCGGCAAGACGAAGGCGGAGGCGCTGCCGCACGTCGAGCAGGTGCGTGAGGCCGTCGAAGGCGCAAAGTTCACGCTGCGGCGCCAGCCGCGGCCGTCGAAGAAGGTCGGTGAAAGCAGACGTGGCGCGCGCAACGGCAATGAGCGCCGCATCGGCGTCACCATCAGCGTCGGTCTCGCCGGCGTCGACGTGCGGAATCCCACCACCGACGCCGTGGTCAAGGCTGCCGACAAGGCGATGTATCGCGCGAAGAAGAAGGGACGGAACCGCGTGGTAGCATAGCCGGGCTGGCCCGCAACCTGCACCGGCGCCGCCGCAGGTGATCACCAGCACGGGACACATATGCAGAGCGTCGTCGATGATCTGCCAGATCCGCCGGGTCCGCCCGAGATCGAGCGCAAGCTGTCGATGTATCGTTTTCAGCTCATCGGCCTCCCCTTCCTCCTCGCCATACCGCTGCTCGCGCTGTTCGGTGTGTTCGGCGAGAGCAGAAGTGACCTGCGTGCGGAGAGCGGATCCCTCGAGGTCTCCGGA
>DATABQ010000403.1:0-2391 GCA_036259495.1 Longimicrobiales bacterium
CTCGCGGGGCGAGGATCTGGAGATCCGCAGGGAGTGGGTGCCTCTGGACCGTATCTCCGACCGGCTCGAGCGCGCCGTCATCGTCGCTGAAGACGGCCGCTTCCGCGATCATCGCGGCGTCGACTGGAATGCCCTGCGCGACGAGTTCCGCTACGAGGGCGACGAGGACTTCTCCTGGTTCGATACGGGCGATCTCGGTGCACTCAGCAAGTCCCTCTCATACTACATCGAGAACCGCGACAAGGTTCGCGGCCGGAGCACGATAACGCAACAGCTTGCGAAAAATCTCTACTTCTCCACCGCCCGCTCGCCCGTCCGCAAGCTGGAGGAGTACATTGTCGCCCGGCGTCTGGAGATGTTCCTGTCCAAGGACCGGATCCTCGAGCTGTACCTCAATATCGTCGAGTTCGGGCCCGGCATCTTCGGCGCCGAGGCCGCCGCACAGCACTACTTCGGACGGTCCGCCGCCGATCTCACCGGCGACCAGGCCGCGGCACTCGCCGCTACCCTGCCCCACCCGCTCACCTCCAATCCGGACCACAATCCGGGGCAGATGCGGTGGAGGAAGGGGCAGATACTGAGCCGGATGGGCGGATCAGGCGCGGTCGAGACGGTGCCGCTGGATCCCGCGCTTGACGAACGGGAGGACGGACCGGCGGACGAGGAACCCGCTCCCATTGGCGAGCCGGTCGCGGAGCCGGATACGCACCCTGTCGTTGATCCTGTCGTTGAGCCTGTCGCGCCGCCGGACACGCAGCCTGTTGCGCCGCCGGACACGCAGCCCGTTGCGCCGCCGGACACGACCCCACGGGATAAGACCGGCTGAAGCTGTCACGCGCGCTGCGGCGGCACCGGTGCCCGATCGAGCCGCGGGCGGTCAGACCGCAGCGCCAGCCGTGGTCCCGCCGTGCGCGTACTGACGCACCGCGTCGCGGAATCCCGCGAACAGCCTTCGGTCGGGATCGGTATCGGGCGCCTCTGCTTCGTTCCGTTCCGGATGCCATTGAACGCCGAGCACCCACTCGCGCGACTCGTGCTCGATCGCTTCCACCAGCCCGTCCTCGGCGCGTGCGACCACACGCAGATCGCGTCCGAGCTCCTTGACTGCCTGGTGATGGAACGAGTTGATCCTGAGCTCATCGACGCCGACGGTGCGATGGAGCAGTGAGCCGGGATGGACGGTTGCCTTGTGTGTGCGATGACTCCACGGCGCGAGCTGCTGATGCAGCAGGTGGCCGGGCCGCTCCGTGTCGATGTCCTGGTAGAGCGATCCGCCGAGGTGGACGTTGAGCACCTGGCAGCCGCGGCAGATGCCGAACACGGGCATGTCGAGGCGGAGTGCGCAGTCGAGCGCGCTGAACTCCATCGTATCGCGTTCGGCCAGCGTGGCACCGAGGGCGGGGCTGGGCTTCTCGCCATAACGCGAAGGTTCCACGTCCTCGCCGCCGCTGAGCACCAGGCCGCAGCAGGCGTCGAGGAGTGCTGCGATGGCCGCGGGTGAGTGGGTCGGGGTGATGAGCACCGGCGCGAGACCGATCTGCTCGAGCGCCCGGATGTAGCTGGTGTAGAGGAATACAGCGGGACGGCTGTGCTCGCCCGCAGCGGCATCGAGCGTGGTGGTGAGGGCCACTCGAATGGGTCCACGCTCGGCTGCATTGCCGACATCCGTACTCGCCACACGACCTCCCCGGTTCAACGATTGCGCGCTCAGTCTGCTGTATCGAGCAGCTCGAGCGCGCGTACGGGATCGAGATTCCCGCCGGACAGCACTGCTGCAACCCGCGAGCCGCGCGGATCGAATGCGCCCGAGAGCAGTGCGGCGACGGTCGCAGCGCCGGAGAATTCCACGACGAGCTTGCTGTCGCGGAGCAGTCGTCGCGTGGCGGTGATGATGGCAGCATCATCCACGAGAACGATGTCATCGACGTATTCGCGTGCGTGTGCGAACGTCAGGTCGCCGGGGCGCACGGGCATGAGGCCATCGGCGATCGTGCGCGCGGGAGGAATCGTGACCGGCTCACCTGCCTCAAGCGAAGCCTTCATCGCGTTCGCGCTCTCCGGCTCGACACCGACGACGCGGATGTCCGGCCGCGTCTGCTTCACGTATGCGGCGATACCGCTGATGAGCCCGCCGCCGCCGATCGGCACGAGGATCGTCTCGACATCCGGCCAGTCCTCGAGGATCTCGATGGCGGTCGTGCCCTGGCCCGCGATGATGTCGGCGTGGTCGAACGCGGGAACTATCGTGAGCCCCTGCTCTGCGGCGATTGCCTCGGCGCGCGTCTGACGCTCGACCGATGTGGTCCCTTCGAGCACTACCTCCGCACCCAGCCGCCGCGCGCCCTCACGTTTAATCTCCGGCGACGTGGTAGGCATGACGACGACAGCCCG
>DATABQ010000404.1:0-1811 GCA_036259495.1 Longimicrobiales bacterium
CCAGTAGGCTTCCGCACTCCCGGTCCCGGTTTCGCCGCGGCGACTCGCTGCCATTACGCACCCTGTCCCATCTTCATCCGGAGCCCGCCATCGATAAAGAAGCTGGCGCCGGTGACATAGTCCGCATCCGTCGATGCCAGGTACACGGCTAGCTTCGCCACCTCTTCCGGCCGACCTGCCCGCTTCCAGGGGATGTGTCGCGTCTGCTCCTCGCGCTTCGCCGGATCCTCCAGCGCCTCCTGGTTCATCGGCGTGAGGATCATACCCGGTGCGATGTTGTTCACGGTAATGCGATCCTGTGCAATCTCCAGCGCGAGTGTGCGTGTCAGCATCCGCAGCCCGCCTTTCGTCGCATCGTATGCACCGGCGCCCTCCATCGGGATCTCCTCGTGTACCGATGTCACGTTGATGATTCTGCCGCCGCCGCCATGCTCACGCCGTTCGCGAATGAAGCGCCGGCACGCGAAGAACGGTCCATAGAGGTTCGTACGCAGCACTGAATCCCACGCGTCGGTATCCATGTCGACGACGTGCGTGCCATCCGCGTTCACTGCGGCATTGTTCACCAGGATGTCCGGCGCGCCCAGCTCCTCGATGGTTCGATCGAACATCCGCTCGACTTCCTTTTCGCTGCGCACGTCGACCTGCATGACGATTGCTTTCCTGCCCGCGGCTTCGACCATGCCGCGCGTCGCCTCGGCGCCGTCCTCGTCCGTGTGATAGGTGATGCACACGTCTGCACCGGACGTCGCCAGCTCGGCGGCGATCGCCTGTCCGATTCCCGAGTCCGACCCCGTCACGATCGCCGTGCCACCCGCGAGTTCAATCATCGCTCTCCCTCATTCGGTTGCTCCCATTGCAACCGTAATGTGCGAGGAGCATGCCGGAGGGCGACGCAGGATTGCGAACGTGAGCGGGTTCTGATGCGGAGGAAGCGATAGCACACCGTGGCGGTGTTCAGATCGCGCTGCGGCGTGCCGACCTGTTCGGCCTTCGTACGTCCCGGCGCTTCAGGCCGGGGCGGGTCAGTCTGGTGCTGGCGCGTCGGCGGTGTCAGTCGTCCTGCTGGACTGGTCGTCAGCCGGCTCCACGATGTCGCCGCATCCGGACAGCAGCAGTTCCGCCGCTGCCTCGCCGCACGTCTGCACGACGAGCCGCGGACGGATCTCGCGGATCTGTGTGGCCTCCGCTTCGCAGAACTGAAGGTCGATTGCTGCGAGCTGGAGCACTGCACGGTCCGGATCTCTCAGCTGGTCGTCCAGGGCCACACGGCGCAGTCGCTCGGCGACCGGTTCGCCCTCAGTCGCCGCCGCTGCGATCGCTTCGAGAGTCTGCTGCTCGAGATCGGTAAATTCGAACAGCGTGTCACACGGCGAGGTGCCGGTGACGTCTTCACCGACAGGGCAGTCGCTGCCGCCGCACACAGGTGTTGCCGTTCCAGCGACAAACGGCCAGCTGCCCGCGCGCGGCCCGAACTCGGTGCCGCAGAGCGGGCATGTGCGCTTCGCAATGTCGTAGTTGAAACGGTATTCGACTGCGGCGGGTGCGTGATTCATGGTCTCGACCATCCTGCTCCTTCAGCGAGAGTTCAGCGCGATCGGACGGGGCAAATACCGGGCCGGAACGACACCTGGCCCGGGGCGCGGTCGGTCGCCGGCGTGGGGGCTGCGAGACAGTCATTGGCAGTGATCGGGTCGCCGGCATGGGGGACGCGAGACAGTCACTCCTCACACGACACGCTGTCCAGCCACGTAGTCGCGCAGCACACCCGTTTCGATCTCGAGATCGATGAGCCGCTGCTTCACGATGTC
>DATABQ010000405.1:0-4958 GCA_036259495.1 Longimicrobiales bacterium
AGACGACGTTCCCCTGCACGCCATCACCCCCGGGGCCGAGGGGACCTGCGGGATCGCCCCACCAGTTGAATCGTGCGTCGAGCGGCTCGGCGGCCACATTCCACACACCTGCGTTGCGATTCGATTCGAACACGCAGCCGCTGATGCTTGCACCCGCGCTCGACGCGCGCGCGATGATGCCATAGAAAGCGTTGTTGCGGACTGTGCAGTCGGTGACGCGCACATCGGACAGCAGAATGAACGCGGGGCCGAGCGCGTCCTCTACAATGATGTCCGTGACGCGCGAAGCGGCGCCGCCGATCTCCAGGCGCGATCTCACGGCCTGCACGGTATCGAGCACGATGTGTTGATGACTGGTGAGCTGCACGCCCTCGAGCCGCGTGTGTCTGAGGTGTGACCGCTGGTCGCACGAGGTGCCGGCCGGCTCGCATTCGAGGATGATGGCACCCGCGCCCGTGATCGTGACGGGTGCGATGGGCGCGCCGCGTGCCACGAAGCCGCCTGTGGCGCGTATGTCGTCGCGGAGGTCCAGGTGCGCGCCCGGTTCAAGCCGGAGCTCCGTTTCCGCATCCCAGCTCACGTCCTCCCTGAGGAAGGTGCTGCGTGTCTGCCAGACCACGCTGCTGCCGAGCGTGATCGTGCCGGGGTTCTCCGGACGTCCCCAGATGACTGCAGTGTCCGATACCGTGCCGCGCAGCTCCTCCTGCGCACGGACGCCCGGCCAGATCTTCGCGACTGCGCCGAGGGGTGCCCACACCGCTTCGGCGCCGCTGCCCGAGACGGAGACGGGCCGCGCGTCGAGCACGTTCGCGCCGCGAAACTGCCGAGCGAAGCGCAGCCCGACCCCTGCGCTGCCCTCGATGCGCCCGCCGAGAATCGATACCGTTCCCGCCGGTGGATCGCCGGTCGTGGATCCGAACGTACGGATGCTGAGCCCATCACCGCCGGAGCCCACGATTGTGACGTCCTCGAATGTGTCGGACGTACCGCGGCTCGCGCCGAGTCCGATCTCGACGGCAGCGCAGCCTTCGAGGCCGGCGCTGTCGACACGGGAGCGGGCGATGTGCTCGACACGCGCGGCAGTGCAGAGGATCTGCCGGAAATGCACGCTGTCGATGCGTGTGAACGCGCCGGTGACGATGCCATGGCGTGCATGCTCTACGCGGGCGTTGCTGATCACGCCGACGCTGGACGCGCACGGGGCGTTCGCACATTGAGCCACCGCATGGATGCCCGCCCACGGCTGATCGGCGTCCAGCGCCGTGAACACGATCGGCGCCGCAGGCGTACCGCGTGCGTCGATCGTCGCACCGTAGGAGGTGATGATGATCGCGGCATCCGCTGCCGCACAGACGAGCACACCGGACTCGATCGTGAGTGGGCCCGTGACGTTCAGCGTGCGAGCTACGCGATGGGGATTATCGGCCGCTCGCCACACCTCGTCTCCGACATTCTCCGCGTGCACAACGCCGCCGGGTTCACCGCACGGATCAGCGGGCAGCGGCTCCGGCCCGATTTGATCGTCATCGCACGCGACAAACGCGATTGCGAATGCGAATGCGAACACGATCATGCAGCGGCGGGAGCGAGGAAGAATCATCGTGCCTCCGGCTCATGGCGACAACGATCCGCGACTGGTGTCGCGACCGTTACGCAGCCAAATGCTGCACGGGCCGGACCACGGGCGGGGACCACGTGCGCGGAGACCGGGTGGTTGTCAGCACGTGCCGGCCCGCTTTACCTTGTTCCGCGCACAGGCTGCATCCGACATCCCACCTCCCTGCGACACTCACGTGACACTGGCGGACGGCGAGACACACCCGCTCGATCCACGCTGGATACCATACCGGCGGCGAGTCGCCGGCGCACGCTCGGCCGTCTACGCGCTCATGCTGCTTGCAGGCGCGGCTGCCGCGGTGGTGGTGAGCGACGCCCCTGCGTTCCCCGTCTGGGCAGCGGCGGTGGTGCTCGCGACGGGTCTCGCGTGCGTGAGCCTGTGGTGGCCCGCCGTCGCGTACCGCCACTCGAGCTATCGGCTGAGCACCCGCGCACTCGAGATCCGCCGCGGCGTGTTGTGGCGGAGCATAGTCGACGTGCCGCGCTCGCGGATCCAGCACAGCGACGTGTCGCAGGGGCCTTTCGAGCGGCTGCACGGCCTCGGCACACTGAGCGTCTACACCGCGGGCACGCGTCACGCGCTCGTACGGCTGCGCGGGCTGAACCATCAGCGCGCCCTCGCCATCCGCGAGCACCTGCTGCAGGCCGATGACGCAGACGTCATCTGAGCGGCGCCTGCACCCGCTCAGCGTCCTCTTCTCGAGCGCACGCACGCTGAAGTCGCTGCTGCTGCCGCTGGTCGCACTCATGTTCGCGATACGGGACAATGCCAGCCTCGTGTTCATCGTTGCGATGCTCGCCGCGGTCTCGGCGCTGACCGGTTCCGCTGCCGTCGTGCGTTACCTTCGCTTCAGCTACCGGTACGACGAGCGCGACATGGTCATCCGCTCCGGGCTGCTCACGCGCCAGGAACGACGCATCCCGTACGTCCGCATCCAGAACGTCGACGCCGCTCAGAACCCCGTGCACCGGCTGCTCGGCGTGGCTGCAGTGTACGTGCAGACGGGAGGCGGCGCGGAGCCGGAAGCAGCACTGAGCGTCCTGCCACTCGAAGCACTGGAGGAGATGCGCGCACGCGTGCTCGCCGCCGGGGGACGCGCCGCGGCCTCAGAGGCGGCGGGCGAGGCGTCAGAGGAAGCGGGCGCGGCCTCAGAGGAGGCGGGCGCGGACGGTGCCGTCGCGACTGCGCGCGGCGAACTGGCGGCAGCAGCAGGCGAAGCGGCCGCTGGAGCGGATGACCTGCCCGAAGCGGCACGCGCATTGGCGCGCCGCACGCTCCTCGAGCTCGGCCCGCGCGAGCTCATCGTTGCGGGCTTCATCGAGAATCGCGGCATGGTGCTGATTGCCGGTGCATTCGCTCTGTTCGAGCAGACCGGCGGCATGGAGAGATTCATCGATCGAATGATGGACGCGGAGACCGGCGTGCTACCGGGCGTCTTCGGGCGCATGCCTCCCATCGGGGATCTGCCGATCGTGAGCGGAGCATTCCTCGTTCTCGCAGCACTGCTCATGCTGCTGCTGTTCGTCCGTCTGCTCTCCACCGTCTGGGCCGTCGTGCGGCTGTACGACTTCCGGCTGGTACGGACCGGCGACGACCTGCACACTGAATACGGACTGTTCACGCGTGTGAGCGCGACGATTCCGCTGCGTCGCATCCAGACGATCATCGTACGCGAGCGACTGCTGCATCGCTGGCTCGGCCGCAGAATGGTGCTGGTCGAGACCGCCGGCGGTGATGCGGCGGCGGAAGGAGCACCGTCGCGCGAGCCGATCGCGCCCATCATCCACGATCGACACGTGCCGGCGCTGCTCGAAGAGCTGCACCGCGGGCTCGATCTTCAGGCGATCGACTGGCGGCCGGTGCACGGCCGGGCGTTCGGTCGTATGCTGCGCGGCTCGCTCTTCTGGCCAATCCTGCTGTCGCTCGCCGCCTACTTCGTCATCGACGAGTGGGCGCTTGCCGTGGTCGTCGCCGTGCTTGCGGTCTGCGTCATGCATGCACGGCTGCGCTCACGCTATCTCGCATGGGCGTTCACGAGCGACTCACTCGTCGTGCGCGATGGGGCGTTCACACGCACGACACGCGTCGCGCGTTTCGACCGCGTGCAGGTCGCATCTGTCACGCGCAGTCCGATCGATATCCGCACCGGCATGGCACACGTACGCGCGGACACTGCCGGCGCGCGCGGCGGCACGGTCGTGCCATTCCTCGCCGGAGCGGAGGCAGACCGGATGCACGATGAGCTGGTCGCACGCGCCGCTGCCACTGCGTTCACGTGGTAGGAGGGACGGCGGTGTCCACCCGACGCTCAGACAGTCCTCGTCGCTCGCTTTGCTCGCTCCTGCGGAACTCGCGGCGGGCGGACACCGCCGTCCTAGGCTGACAATGTTCGGAACTCACGGCGGGCGGACACCGACCGGCGTTGGCTGAATGCGGGACTCGCGGCGGGCGGACACCGACCGGGGCAGGCTGAAATGCGCGTGACTCGCGGCGGGCGGACACGCCGTTCCAGGCTGAAATGCGCGGGAATCCAGGGCGGCGGTCACCGCGTGCCTCTGAGTTCGGGGGAATGATGATCGGCGTTGTTCATCTACCGGGAAGGCGCACCGCCGTGGCCGGTGTGCTGCTGTTCATGGTCGCATCGTGCACCGATGGGAGGCGCCCGACCTCGGCGCCGGGCACGGGGGCAAAAGATACCGCACCCGCGGCCGGAGATCGTGCGGAACGAGACGCGCGGCGGCCGGTCGTCGACCCCGACCGCCTCATCCGCGCCGATGGTATCGCACACGCTGCGGCAGGGATGACGATCGGCGATCTGCGCGCTGGGCTGCCGAGCGGCGTGACCCTGGGGCGTGCGCGTCCGTACATGGTCGACATCGCGGCCATGCCCGTTGTTGCGGACGGAGATACGCTCTACCTGATCCTGATACCGTCCGGCGAGCCGTCGCACGACGACGCGCGCATCAATCTCGTTGCGATCACGGATACGACGTTCCGCACGATGGAAGGAATCGGGCCGGGCTCCACACTCGCCGACGCCACGCGCGCGTACGGCGCACCGACACTCTCGTACAGCACGTACGATGAATCGCGCGAGTACGCGACGTTCCCGGACCTTCACCGCGACATCCGGCTTCGCGTGCTGCCACCATCGGATACTGCCGCATTCGCAGGCATCTACGAAACGTCGGGAGAGTACAACGAGACGCGGCAGTACGACCCGTCGGCGCGCATCGGGATGGTGATTGTCTATACCCGCTGAGGTGTCTTGGCTGTCATCCGTGAATGTTCGCGCTGGTCGGCAGTCGGTGTAAGAATGGGGATAGTGGATAGGGGATAG
>DATABQ010000406.1:0-2232 GCA_036259495.1 Longimicrobiales bacterium
ACCCCCGCGAGTGACAGCGCGACCGCGCGTTGCGCCTCAGCGGGCTCGGGTGCATGGATCACGAGAATCCCATCCGCCTCCAGCTCCTCCGATTCGGCGAGGCTGCGTGCGCGGCTGATGGGCGGGGGCTGGGTGAGCAGCGCCGTGTCGCCCATGCTGAGCGATGTCCCCGCGCCGTTCATCATCCCGTAATCGAATCGCCAGAGCGCCAGCACCACGACGTTGAACGCGAGCGACAGCGACAGCGCGATGTCGAGCGCGTGTACCGCCGCGGCCAGGCCGAGGCCGAGCGAGAGAAGCACGTAGACGGCATCCTTCGGCTCGTTCAGCTTCTGACGGAATCGAACACCGGCCACGATTCCGGCCAGCGCGAATGCGAGCGCGAGGCTGTTCTTCACCACGAGCACCACACCCGCCACGACGATCGGCAGCACGATGATCGTCTGGACGAGTGACGGGTCGTAGCGCAGGCGACGCGTATGCATGTAGATGCCCGCGACCGGCAGCGCGAGCGCGACCGCACCGATCGCTGTGAAGAACGTCAGCCACAGACGGCCGAACGGACCCTCCCATGGCTCCGCCTGCATCGGCTGAGAGGGCGTCGCGTCGAACGGATCGATGCCGCCTACATTGGAGATCGGCGCCGCGATCGCGTCCTGCGCACCGGGCACGAACCGGATGAGCAACAGGCCGAGCAGCATCAGCGCGCCGTAATACAGCAGCAGCGGGATGACCGGCAGCTGTCGCCGCGTACGCATGCGCACGCCGCGACCCTCCCTGGACCTCCGCACGAGATGCTCGAGCATGTTTTCCCTGTGGTCAGCGTTCAGAAGGTCGCCGGTGTGCAGACAGCGTGCCGGGACCCCCGAACGCCTGCCGCAGGAGGCGCCTCGAGGCCATTCCTGGCGTTGTGATTCAGAAATGAGTCACAACACTAGCGGCCGGCCGACACCACCGTGAACCGCCCGACGTGCTGTCTGCCGTTCGGTGTGGAGACGTGGAACAGATAGACGCCGCTCGACACGCGATTGTTGCCGCGCCCGCGCAGATCCCACTCAACGGTGCCATGACCGGCCTGATCGTCGTGCACGATGACATCGACGAGGACGCCGGAAACGGTGTAAATCCGAATGGTCGCCCTCACCGGGAGGTTCACGAACTGGAGCTGCTTGAGCTCAGGCGACCGGTCGAAGACGCTGTTCGCGTAGTACGGATCGGGCACGGTGTGCACGCGCCCGAGATCGGCTGTGGCGCCTGCCACATCACCCTGCTCGTGGACGACAGCGGCAAAGCGCAGTCCCGGCACGGCGGGGTTGCCGGCGGTCGGAGTGAAGCGGTACGTACCGTCCGGGGTTCTCGCGACAGCGCCGTTGTACGTGCGCAACGTCCAGACCGCGTCTGCAGGCGGGCTGCCGAGGAACAGATAGGGCTCACCGTTGATGTAGAGGCCGAAGCCTCCGCCGTCCGCCGCCAGATCGCCGTCGATGTCGACCGGCGCCAGGACCGGCTGCGTCGTGAGGGGCCGGGCATTGCGCGCGAACACATCGATCTCGTTCGCCGGTGATGTTTCGAGGCCCTCGAGGTGATAGAAGTCGCCGTACGTGAGCACGTCGTCCTCGTCGGCATCCGTCAGGAAGCCGTAGCTCGCGCGCACCGCGGTCGAGAACGGTACCGGCACGTCGTGCGTGACATCGATGACGCTGTCCACTCCTGCGGAGCCCCAGTAGAGACGCACATCCGCCGCCCGTGTCACGCCGAGCACCGTGCCATGGAAGCGGCGGAAGACGTCGGCGGACAGCCCGTGGTACGGTGCCATCGGCGGTGCAACCGCGTTCGGCTGACCTGCCGGAACATGCAGGTCCAGGTACGGCGTCGGCTGGAAGATCGCGGCGATGCCTTCGAGTGCGCCATGCGACAGAACGTCGGCGGTCGGATGCGGCGTCGCCTCGGTCGTACCGCTGAACCAGCGCGAGCCGCCCGCCCAGTTCGTCGACGGCGGGTCCGCCGCCGTGCTGTACCAGAATCCCGGCTGCTTGTATGCCCAGTCGGAGTGCAGAGAGTTCCAGTGCGGACGGTCCACGGATATGGTCGCGGCAAGCTGTGCCGCCACAGGCGGCGCGTCCACGCCCCGCGACTGGAATTCAGCACGCGTGTCCGGATCAGCCTCCATGCTCACCACCGGCAGCGTCACGATCTCGATCGTGCCGGGCTATTATCCCAGCGGCAGGATCG
>DATABQ010000407.1:0-1663 GCA_036259495.1 Longimicrobiales bacterium
GGCTTAACTGGGTGTCCACCGAACCGGGGGAAGTTCAGGTCGTATACAACTGCACCACGCACAATGGCATGGTGCGCCGTCCTCGGGCAGGGAGACGGCTGACTCAATATGGCTCCGCACGGCGCGGATGCACCAGACTTATCTTTTCCCGTCACATTATCAGCACCTGTTTCTCCACCAGATATCGGAGACCCCTGTGCCGCTGCGCGGTCCTCCAGCACCGGCGCCTCCACCACGGGCACCGGCTCGTATCCCTCCTCCACCAGCTCCGGCAGATCGAATCCCAGATCCACACGCTCCGCCAGCTCCCGCGCGGCCGAAACCAGCGCCGCCTGATCCAGTGGACGCGCCCCCGATCCGCCCACCAGAATCCGCTGCGAGCGCTGCGGCACTTCCATCAGATGCACCTCATCGAACACCGCCACATAGGTCGCGAGCATCGACGGATACGCCGGTGAGCGCGTCCACAGATTGCTCACCACCACTCCTTCCTCCGTCAACGCTCGCTCCACGGCGCGCAGGAACTCACGAGTGGTGAGCGAATACGGCACCTCGTCATCCGAAAACGCATCCAGCACGATCAGGTCGTACGTCGCTGGCGGAGCCTGCTCGATGAATGCACGCCCATCTCCCGTATGCACGATCATGGCAGAGTCGGGCGTGAAGCCGAACCACTCCTGCGCGACCTCCACGATCACCGGATCGATCTCCACCACATCGATGCGCGCCTGCGGCATGACCTGCCGCGCATACATCGGCATCGCACCCCCGCCGAGGCCGACGAACAGGATGCGTGCATCGGGCGGCACGAGCGCGAGGCCGATCATGCCGACACGTGAGTACGCGAGCTCGAGGTGCATGGGTCGCCCCGGATAGATCGCACTCTGGCGCGCACGGCCCTCGCCTGTCACCAGCATGCGCAGGCCGTCGTTCCGCTCGAGAACCTGGACGCGGGCGAAATCGGAATCGCTCTCGAACACCACGCGCGTCCGATGCGTCGTGATCCACCACCCGATCGCCGCGATGAGTGCGGCCACAACGAGAATCGGCGCCAGCCAGCTCGTGTCGCGGCGTCGAGAGACGGACCTCGAAGCCCGACCAGATCGTTCGCTGTCCTGTGGTGCCATCAAATTGATCTCGCCGTGGAAGCATTCAGGAACGCGGCCACTTTTCGCCGGCCGGCTCGCAGGTGAAACCGCGCGTGGTAATCCGAAAGTACCAGATAAGAACAGAGCGCACCGCAGCCATACATGCCGCGGTGCGCTCGCTGGTTCAGCAACACCTGCAACCGTCCCGCGGCGGCGCAGGTGTCCGGACAGCGATCAGTTCGCCGTCGACAGCTCCGCTACGGCGGTCGCCAGCTTCCTCACCTTCGCGGCGTCGCGCGCGCCTGCGGCTTCGGTCGTCAGCCGTGTCGCCAGCTGTGTCAGTGCGCTACCACGCTCCAGACCCGAAAGACGCTCGGCACGCTCCAGCTCTTCACGTGCCGCCTCGATCACGTCAGCCTCGAGGCCGTTGCCGCGCTCGAGCTGGTCGAGGTATGCACGCGCGAGCGCGAAGCTCGCCGGCCAGTAGAACTTCCGCTGCTCCTGCGCATTCATGAAGTCGAAGCGGACAGTGTTCGCGGCGTCGATCTCGTTCTGGGAGATGAACGCGCTCGGGT
>DATABQ010000408.1:0-6402 GCA_036259495.1 Longimicrobiales bacterium
GGGCCTCGTCGGAACATGAGCACACTCCTGATACGTGATTACAACCGGATGAGCAGAATACGCCTCGCGCGGAGCGAGTCCGTGAGACTAAACTCAGGGACGCATTACAGCAACCGTCATGTTGCGTGTGAGTCGGTGAACGGTACGGTCGACACTCTGCGTCAGACGAACAGCCACCGTGTCTGTCGAACCGCAGCGTCACAGGAACGTTTGAGCGGGGGACAACGTGACGCGCAGCAAGGAGTTAGCAGGCTGGGCGCGAGGTGCGCCTATGCTTGCGGCTCAGTCGTCGTCGCTGACGAATATGTTGAGGATCGCGCTGACGATGCCGAAGACCAGGCCGCCGATGAACGCCGGAATGAATCCGCTGACGTGGAAATCGATGCCGAGGGCGCCGGAAAGTGCGCTGGTGAGCCACAGCATGAGCCCGTTCAGCACCAGTGCGAACAGGCCGAGCGTCAGAATGATCAGCGGGCAGGTGAGTGCGACGAGGAGCGGCCGCACGAGGGCATTGACGATGCCGAATACGAGCGCGACGCCGAGCAGATGCAGCAGCGGACCCGTGTAGGTGATGCCGGGCACCAGGTAGACGGTGACCCAGAGCGCTGCGGCCGAGAGGACGAGTCGAATGAGGAATCCCATGCGCCCGAGGATCGCTCCGCGGGGGTCGGGAGTCAAGGATATGGTAATGCCCCGGCTGACGCTGTAGGATAGTCCCACAGGCACTCCACCCTGGTAGTCGCCTGTCCTGAAACCTCGATTACAGCCGGGAACCCGTGGAAAATACCAGTCTGGATCGGCCGACCTGGAACGTGGAAACCAGGTCCGGAGGGATATGACCGACGACGCGCGCTACCCCATCGGCAAGTTCAAGCCGACCGCCGCACCCGAGCCGGCAGACCGGCGGGAGTGGCTTCGCACGATCGAAGAAGCGCCCGGCCACATGCGGGCGGCAGTGGCCGGACTGAGCGACGCTCAGCTGGACACGCCGTACCGCGAGGGCGGCTGGACGGCGCGGCAGGTGGTGCATCACGTGCCCGACAGCCACATGAACGCCTACGTGCGCACGTGCCTCGCGCTGACGGAGACGGAGCCGACGATCCGCGCGTACGACGAGAAGGCGTGGTCGATGCTGACGTTCTCGCGGCTCGGTCCGATCGACGTCTCGCTCGATCTGCTCGATGCGTTGCACACGCGATGGCTGGGCGTGCTGCGCGGCATGAGTGAAGCGGACTACGCGCGCCGCGTGATCCATCCGGAGAACGGATTGATGACGATGGCCGTGCTCATCGAGATGTACTCGTGGCACGGCCGTCATCACGTCGCGCACATTACGAACCTGCGCGAACGGGAAGGCTGGTAGTCGGCGGGGGCGCCGGCCGGCTACTCGATACGGACCACGCCGCAGGCGATGCGGCTGCCGGAGTCGCCGGACGGATCGGTCTGCATGTCATCCGGTCCCTCGTGCACGACGATCGCGATGCCGCCCGGCTGCTGCAGTGACGTGCTGTCGCCGCGCAGCAGAGTGTTCGGCTTCACGAACGTGGTATCCGCAACACCATCATCGCCCGCGCGGATGTTCGGCATGTCGCCGACGTGCGGGCCGTCGGGATTCTCCATGCCATGCTGTGCGCCGGTCGGGTTGAAGTGACCGCCGGCCGATTCGAATGTGGGCGGCTCGCACGTGCCGGTCTCATGGAAATGCAGGCCGTGGGTGCTGCCGGGCTCCAGGTTCGATACGCGGACATGCACCTCCACGCCCGAGCCCTGCTGGGTCAGGTGCGATACGCCGATCTGATCACCAGCCGTGTCGACGAGCTGGACTTCGATCTCATCGTTCTGCGCCGGCTGCTCCTGCTGCGCCGTCGTGTCACGCACAGCGGGTTCCGGCGCGGTATCCGCGGGCTCACAGGCCGAGAAGCCGACTGCCGCCGCTGCCATCCACACCCCGAATCGTTTCATGTCGATCTCCTGTCGGTCGTCCGATTTGTAAACCACTCTCCAGCACGCAGGGTACAGGCCAGCGGCCGGGAATGCGAGCCCGGCCGGATATCCGCCGCTCACGCGGCGTCGCAGAATGCTGCCTCAGGAGCTGCCGGGCGGCTGTTCCCGATGCTGTCCATTTCCGTTGCGATCCTCCGCGACGGAGTGGAGGCGGCGGAGTGCGTGGAGCCGCTCCGAGCTGCCAATGCGCGCACGTCGGAGCGCATCGCTCAGGAACTCGATGGAGTGGTCGTAGGTCTCGCGATGGACGGGGAACGGGAAACCGTCCTTGCCGCCGTGTGCGAAGCTGTAGCGCGCGGGATCGCGAGTGCTGGCGGGTGCGCCGTACAGCAGCTCGGAGATCAGTGACAGCGCGCGGAGCGTAGCGCCGCCGACGCCCTTGATCGCAAGGAGGCCCTCGAAATCGGCAGGGGCCGCCTGGTAGGTGCTGAGCATGACGCTCTTCAGGTGTCGCGGGTTGATGTCGCGCTCGATGTCGACCCAGTGACGTCGCGGCAGCTCGAGCGTGATCGCCCGCGCGATCTCCTTCGCCGTGCGTGCGGGATCTTCGCCGGCAAAACGCGTCGCTGCCGTGCGCGTAGCGGCGGATTCCGAGGCGACGAGGTTCAGCACCCCCTGCGCCGCGACATCCGACGCGACGCCGGCGTGCGGCTCGTTCACGAGATCGTCAACACGGCTGCCGAGCCAGTGGTAGCGGCGTGCGGAGCCGTCGCGATTGCGCATCCCCTGCTGCACGACAGCCCATTCACCCGACTGCGCAACGAAGAACGAATGGTGGTAGAGGTCGAATCCATCCTGCACTGCGGAGCTGTCCACCTTCGCCGCCATGCGGCTCGTGTATGCCAGCCGGTTGCCATCGAGGCCCGTGCGCCCACCGATCCCGAGCAGCTCCTCCGGAGTCTTGCGCGAGGTCTTCCCCTTGCCGCCGGCAACGTGAATGCCGGTGTCGGCTTCACGACCGGCGAGGCCTTCCTTGAGCGCACCGCAGACGGTGGTCGTGACGCCGCTCGAATGCCAGTCGAAGCCGAGCACGCAGCCGAACGCCTGGAACCAGTGCGGATCGGAGAGTCGCTCGAGGACGGCTGCGGGACCGCGGTCGGCGACGATCACCTCGACGATCGCCGGCGCGAGCTGCTTCATCCGGTCGAACAGCCAGGCCGGCGCGCGGCCCGTATGCAGTGGGAGATCGGCAGTGCCTGTTCTGCGTGGCATTCGTGAATATAACGCTTCCGCTCGCGTGCGCGTCCATACCGTGAGTGGCGCCGCCCGCCGCCGTGCTGGTATTCTGTGCGTCATCCCGACGCCTGAACGGAGAAGTGATGGAAGACTCGGATACACGAGAGCGCCGCGCGTTCCCGCGTGCCCGCGGCCGTGAGCCGCTCACGCCTGCGACCCGGCGGACTGCACGGTGGATGTTCCACGGCCATCTGTGGCTCGGCGTCGTCACCACGGGCATCGTGCTGGTGCTCGGCATCAGCGGAATCCTGCTCAATCACAAGCGGCCGCTCGGGCTCATGCCGGACGTTGCGCACACGCCGACGGGTGCACTCGAGAACGCACTGTCCATCGCGCAGCTCGCGGATGCGGCCGCCGCCGCCGCACCATCCGCCGCCGCGGCGGGTGTAGACCGCATGGACGTTCGTCCCGGCGACGGGCTGATCAAGGTGCGCTTCGATGACGATGTGGTCACCGAGGTGACCGTCGACCTGAACGATGGCAGCATCCTTCACGTCGGCGAGCGGAACGACGTGTTCCTCGAGAAGCTTCACTCGGGTGAGATCTTCGGCGACAACTGGGTGCTGCTCAGCGATCTCGGCGCGGTTGCGATGATCCTTCTCATCATCACCGGTTACTGGCTCTGGCTGTTCCCCAGGAGCCGGCAGTAATGGGGCGCGCTGCGTTCCTCATCGGACTGCTCGTCGTCCCCGCACTGCTGCTGTGGCTCGGCCACCGCCTCCGCGACCGCTCGCCCGCTCAGCGCGGCGCGTTCTGGGGTGGAGTGATCGGACACACGATCGCGATCATCGTCGCCGTCACGCTGCTGCACTATCCGCCCGTCATGTGGACGGGCGAGATCCGCGCTGCCATCGCGATGTGGGTGATGCTGCTCGGCGCGCTCGCCGGTGCTGCGATGGGTGCCGTGCGCGCGGTCGGACGAGCGCGGGAGCTTCCGCGCTAGAGCCTCGACCCAGCGAGCACGAGGTCATCCGGCTCAGCGTTCAGGCCGACCTGCCGGTATACGATCCTGCCGTCGGCATCCACGAGCGTGATCACGTTCGAGTGCTCGAAGTCGCTCTCGCTGACGCGGCGGTAGCGAACGCCGAGCAATGCGGCGAGCTCGAGCGTGCCGTCGCCCGTTCCGCTGAGCAGCGTCCAGTCGTTCGGGTCCAGGAGCGTCGACTGGGCGTACTCGTGCAGGCGCTGCGACGTATCGCGTTCCGGATCGATCGACACCAGCACGTAGCCGGCGTCGATGCCTGCCGCGCGCAGCTCACCTTCAATGCGCTTCATGTCCTGCAGTATGCGCGGGCATGCATACGCGCAGCTGGTGTACGCCAGCGCGATCACCCGCGGTCGACCGGCGAGGTCTCCGAGCGTGAGCGTCAGCCCCTGCTGGTCCTGCCACGGCGATTCCAGATCGTAGATCGAGAACTCCGTCGCATGCGATGCGGAGGCATCCGGCGCAGAGTGCGCATGGGGTGCCGCAGCATCCGGTGCGCGCGCTGGCGCGCCATCTGCACCGATAGCATCGGCGGAGTTGCAGCTCGTGAGCAGCAGAGTCATCAGAGTGAGCGCGGCGGCGAGTGCAGCAGCGCGCGTGATTCTCGTCATTGTACACTCCTCGCGCAGCGGAATCCGAGATTGCGGTGGGTGGAGCGGCCGGAGAGACTCGCGCGGAACGAGTACCGCAGGAAGGCCGCGTAATCGGACGCGTCGCGGGCAGTGCTGGCGGCGGCTGCGCAGTACAGCTGAGCATCGCTGCCCGTGCCGCGGGAATCGTCCGACATCATCACGCTGTTGAAGTCGAGCACCCACTCACGCACGAAACCGTGCAGGTCGTGGATGCCGTACCAGTTCGCTGCACCGCTACCTACCGTGGGCAGCCGTTCAGGGCGCGGTCTCGTATGCAGCTCGAGCACGAGTGCACGAAATGCCGCATCTCTCGATGCATCGCGACGCTCCCCATTCGCGGCCGCCACGTACTCCCACTCCGCAGTCGTCGGCAGACGCCCACCGGTAGCGGCGCAGAACGCGCGCGCCGCGAACCACGACGTCCCGACCGCCGGTGCGGCGGGATCGGAGGGTCGCATCGGCGCCGGCCAGTCGCGCAGGTAGCCTTCGTCCGCAAAGGCCGGCCTGATCCGGTCGCGCCGCCACTGCGGATTCCCGGCGAGGAACTGAAGGAAATCGTGTTGCGTGACGGGATAGCGGTCGAGCTCGAACGCCTCGATCGCTTCGCTCGTGCCGTCGCCGTAGAACGGCACGTGCGTGCCCGCGGGAATCAGCACGAACTCCCGCGCCGGTACAGCGTGCTCCGGTACAGCGTGCTCCGGTACGGCGTGCTGCGGTGCAGCCGCGACTGCGACATTGGCCGGTACCGTCGCCACGGCCGCAGGGACCGAAGCGACCGGTACCGGCAGAAGCGCCACGAAGAAAGCGAAGACGTTCACGATGCTCCCTGCTACTGCGCCGCCCGCGGGGACGGCTGGTTCATTCCCTGCTTCTCGAACACGACCGTGTTGTCGGCACCGCTGATCTCGATCATGCCGAGCGCGCCCTTGTTGAATGCGCGGAAGATCGAGTGGTCGACGACGACCAGCTCACCAGGCACTTCTGCGCGGAACTCGACGATCGCGGAGCCGCCCGCCGGCACGAGTGTGGTCTGCACATTCTTCTGCGATACCTTCGTGCCGCCCTCGCCGTACACGTTGTCGAAGATCTCGCCGATCACGTGGAACGAGCTGACCAGGTTCGGGCCGCCGTTGCCGACAAAGAGACGGATGGTCTCACCAGTCTTCGCGTGCAGCTGATTGTCGCCGAGCAGAGAGCCGACCGATCCGTTGAACACGACGTAGTCCGGGTTCTCCGCAACCGCCTTCGCCATGTCGAACGGCTGCAGCCCCTTCTCGCCATGCGCGCCCTTCGTGTAGAACTCGCTCTGCATGACGTAGAACTCGCGATCGACCTCGGGCAGCCCTTCCTTCGGCTCGACCAGGATCAGGCCGTACATGCCGTTCGCCATGTGGATGCCGACCGGCGCAGTCGCGCAGTGGTACACGTACAGCCCGGGATTCAGCGCCCTGAAGGAGAACGTCGACTGGTGCCCGGGCGCAGTCAGCGTGGCTTCAGCACCGCCGCCCGGTCCGGTCACCGCGTGCAGGTCGATGTTGTGCGCGG
>DATABQ010000409.1:0-3733 GCA_036259495.1 Longimicrobiales bacterium
ACCGGCTCGCTCGCCGCGCCCTCACCTTCCTCGAATCCGCGACCACGCACGATACTGGTGCCGACCGTCTCGAAATAGCCCGGCGAAGCTGCCGTGATGAACTGCCCGCCGCCCGGCATCTGCGGGATTGAGTCGCGGCCGGGGACTCGCACCGTCACGCCGAATCCGCCCTGCAACGGTGTGCCCAGCGCGAGCGCAGCAGCTTCGACGTCAGGATGTGCCCGCAGATGTGCGATGGCATCGCGGAAGAAGACATCGCGCGGCATCTCCTCGTCCAGTGTCGTCCAGATCGCGAGCACGCGGTCCGCGTCGATCCCGAGATCGACATTGCTGACGTTCCACAGACTGCGCACGAAGAGCCCCGCACCGACGAGCAGGACGAGCGAGAACGCTGCCTGCACGATGGTCAGAGCGCTGCGCACCCCGGCACGCCGTCCGCCGGTCTCGCCCGCTCCTGAACGCAGGCCGCGCGTCAGGTCATTCCGGCGGGATTGCAGCGCCGGAGCGAGACCGATCACGAGACCGCTGATGAGCGTCGCGGCTGCGGCGAACAGCAGCGTGCGTCCGCCGAGCGCCGCGCCCCACTGCACGTCAGGGAGGAGCGCGACACGTATGGCCTGGCCGCCCCAGTACGCCAGCGCGAGTGCGCACGCGAGTCCGGCAATCGCGAGCAGCATGCTTTCACTCACCAGCAGACGCGCAAGTCGGCCGCGCGAGATGCCGAGCGCGAGACGAACCGCGATCTCGCGTCGCCGCCGGACCATGCGCGCGAGCAGCAGGTTCATGACGTTCGCCGCAGCGATCAGCAGAACGATCACCGATACACCCATCAGCCACCGCGCCACCGCCGCTTCCGCCGGCTCCTCTCCCTCCGGACCGTAGCGCAGCGGGAGCAGCGACAGCACGCCCTCCGCCGCACGTTCATGCTGGCCTTCCGCGCCGGCCCGGTATGCCATCGTAGCCTCGGCGGCCGCCGCATCCGGCGACACGCCCTCTCCCAGGCGCGTGATCACGTGCAGCCAGCGCGCGTTCCACGTCGTCGGCCATTCCGGGTGCGGCTCGAAGCCGGTGCTGAAAGGCAGCCAGATGCTGACCCGCTCCAGCTCGGGACCCGTGAACCCCGGCGGTGCTACACCGATGATGCTGTAGTCGACATCGCCGATCGACACGGTCCGGCCGAGCACGTCCGCTGCCCCTCCATACTCCGACTGCCAGAAGCCGTGACTGAGCACGGCGACGTTCCTGGCGTCGCGCGGGCGGTCCTCCGCGGCCGTGTAGAAACGGCCCACTTGCGGCTCCACGCCGAGCAGCGGAAACATGTCTGCCGTGCTCCACCCCACCGGCACCTCGCGCGCGGACACGCCGCTGCCGAGCCGTGCCGTCGAAGTGCGGTATGCCGCCACCCCCGCGAACGAGCTCGTGTTGTCGCGCAGCAGCGTATATGTGATGTAGCCGGTAGTCTCGGAAGTGCCGTAGCCGCTGAACTGCTCCTGCGTGACGTACACACGACGGACCTGGTCCGCCGCGGCGACGTGCGCCGGTCCGCGCAGCAGCAGATGGTCCACGATGCCGAACATGATCGTGTTCGCACCCAGTCCGAGTGCCAGGGTCAGCACGATCACGATCGCCGGCAGTCGCTCGCGCGTGAGCGCCCGCGCGGAGTAGCGGAAATCCTGCGCCCATCCGCCCAGCCACTCGCGTATCGACATGCGACGCTCCCTTTCCGTCGCGGCACGCTGGAGCAGCAGCCGCGCTCTCGCCATTTCACCAAAGCGACGTGCCGCCTCAGCGTGCGCCTCGTGCCACGGCATGCCCCGCAAAACCAGCTCGCGCTCCCGCAGCTCGATATGCAGATCGATCTCCTCGTCCACCTCGCGCGCCACGCTCTCGGGCGTGCGCGGACGCAGCCTGAACCAGCGACGTATCTCGCGCCGGCCGCTCATCCAGCAAGGCCGCGGAAGTGAGAGCAGGTCACGTGAAGCTCACGCCGATGCGCCGGGCTCGAGTGCGAGGATGGTCGCCAGCAGCGCGGCATACTCCGTCAGCCGCTCCGATTCCTCGTGCAGATGCGCCCCACCCGCAGCCGTGATCTCGTAATAGCGCGCACGCCGGTTGTTCTCCGTCGTGCCCCAGCTCGCCTCCACCAGACCGCGCGACTCCAGCCGGTAGAGCGCCTGGTACAGTGCCGAATCCTCGACATCCAGGGATCCGCCGGACCGGTCCTCGAGCCAGCGTGTCACTTCGAAGCCGTGCATGGGCGACCAGCTCAGCGCCTTCAGCACGAGCACGTCCAGCGTGCCTTTGACGACGGGCAGCATCGATCCTCCTTGCAGTATCTGTATGGAGAATGTGGAGGGAGGGTCGGACACGCAAGCCCCCACCGGGCGACCTCGCGGCGTGAAAGCCGGTGAGCGCTGCCAGATCGTGCGAGGGAGCCCGGCGACGTGGTGTTTCTGGTGTTGCGGTTCTACAGGGCGGATGAGCGGAATCGTTATCTGCAGCAATGGGTTGGCTGAGGGGCCACGGACCCCGGACGCGGAACCCATTCTGCAGATTGGCCCCAGCAGCCATGCTGGTGACCTGTGGCGAGCGCCCGTGAAGGGCGTGGCGGCGGCTGCTGGCGCCACGGTTCTGGCCGGCCGTAACGGCGCCGGGCAGCATGCGCGCCGGGAACAGCGCGATACGCAACAGAGCCAATCTGCAGAATGGGTTCCGCGTCCGATCAGAGCGGCCTGCCGAGCAGTCTCTCGCGAAAGGTCCTGCTCAGCCGGTGCTCGGAGCCGTCCTTCATACGGACGATGTGATGTCCGCGAAAGTTGGTTGCGATCTCATCCACGCGCTCGAGGTTGACGATCGTACGCCGGTGTATGCGCGCGAACTGATACGGATCGAGCTTCTGCTCCAGCTCATACATGGTCGCGCGTATGAGGTGCTCGCGCCCGCCGGCTGAAATGCGCAGATAATTCCCGGCGGTCTGCACCCATTCCAGATCAGACGTGCGCACGAAGAACCCGCGCTCACCTTCACGCACGAATATGCGCGGCAGGTAATGGGGGGAGGCACCGTTGCCAGCGACCTCGTTGTGATTGCGCAGCGCGTGCTCGAGGTCGTCGTCGGGACTCCATTGGTGAGAGCGTCGCGCTGCCAGCCGGTCGCGCGTACGCGCGAGCGCTCCGGCGAGTGCAGCCGGATCGATCGGCTTGAGCAGGTAGTCGACCGCATTCACCTGGAACGCACGCAATGCGTGCTCGCTGTACGCAGTGACGAACACGATCACCGGCGCCGCGCCCTGCAGCTGCTCCAGTACTTCGAATCCGCCCAGCGCCGGCATCTGAATGTCCAGGAAGACCAGGTCCGGCTCGAGCGCTTCGATTCGTTCCAGCGCTTCCTGCCCGTCGCCGCAGTCGCCGACTATGTCAATGTCGTCGTGCACGTGGAGCAGCTCACGCAGCCCGGCGCGGGCCAGCGGTTCGTCATCGGCGAGCAATGTTCGAATCCTCACGAGTCACCCTCCTGCCTCTGATGCAATTAGACGCGTACGGTGTCGCCTGTGAAGCGCCGGGGGGCGAGCGCAGCTGCTGACGGGGTGAAACCCACGCACGCGCGCGCGCTCGGTCCCTGCCGCCCGCCGGCGCCGACGCGCGACCGCGCCGGAACGATTGCGGCGGCGGGCGCCCGCGCCGGACGACTACTCCGTCGGGCGCCTGCGCCGACGAGCGCCTGCGCCGGACGA
>DATABQ010000410.1:0-3374 GCA_036259495.1 Longimicrobiales bacterium
GTGCAGGAGGACGGCTCGCTCCGCCGCGCTGCGACAGCACACGTGCGCGCAGCGCTGGAGCCAGCGCTCGAGCCGGACTCGATTCTACGTGCGGGCGCGGCAGTCGGGTCCGCGCCGTTATGTGCAGTGGCGACAGGGGAAGTGGACTGCATTGCCGAGAAACTCGAAGCGGATGACGTGCTCGGGCGCAGGCTCGGTGTAAGTGCCGAAGCGGACGCCCGGGCGGCGCTGGTCGTCCCGGTCGCGGCTCGCGGCCGGATGATCGGAGCGATGACCATCGGGTTCTCGCCCCGGCGCCCGCTGTTCGATCCCGTTTTCGTTTCGAGGGCGAAGGACCTCGCAGCGCGTGCCGGCCTCGCGCTCGACAATTCGCTGCTCTACGAAAGCGCACGGGCGGCGGTCGAGTCGCGCAACGAAGTGCTTGGCATCATATCGCATGACCTGCGGGTGCCCGTGCACACGATTGTTGCCACACTCTCGCTGCTGTCGGATTCCATGGCCGAACGCCGCGCCGAGGTACGGCAGCTGTTCGACATTCTGCACCGCGCGACGGCGCAGATCGATCACCTGGTCGAGGACCTGCTCGACATGTCGCGGCTGGAGGCGAAGCACTTCACGATAGAGGCGCGCGAGTCGAATGTCGCCGACATGATCAATGAAGCATGTGACACGCTCCGGCACCTGGCCGCGGAAAAGAACATCACGATCGCGCCGCAGATCGAGCAGGATGTACCTCCGGTCGCAGCCGACGCGCCCGCGGTCGTTCGTGTGATTGGAAATCTGCTCGGCAACGCGATCAAGTTCTCGCCGGACGGCTCGACGATCACTGTGGATGCGCGTGTCGCCGATGGCGAGATACGTGTTTCAGTCAGCGACGAAGGTCCCGGCATCGCGGCCGCAGAGGTGCCGCGCGTGTTCGACAGGTTCTGGCAGGGCAAGCCGCGAGACAGGCGCGGGGCTGGGCTGGGTCTCGCGATCGCGCGCGGCATCGTCGAAGCTCATGGTGGCCGGATCTGGGTCGATTCGGCGCCTGACAACGGCAGCACGTTTGCCTTCTCGCTGCCGATCGGTGAAGTCAGACGCGACGGTCCTCCGGTGGCGCCCGCTCTGATGACGAATGATCCCGGCCGCGATGCTCGTCGCGATCCGTTGTTGAATGACGCGCGTCGGCCGCGTATGCGTCGCTCCCGCGTGCAGCCCGTGGCTCCGCCCTAGCGGCGGTCTGCCGCGAGTCTGCGTCGCGCCCGCGCCCGGGTTCCTCGTCGGGCGCGTCACCGAGCAGCATCGCGTAGTGCACCAGATTCGCCACGCGCCGCGCTCCCATCTTCGACATCACCCGGGACCTGTGGACCTTGACGGTCTTTTCGGAGATGCCGAGTGCGCGGGCGATCTCCTTGTTCAGCATCCCGTCGAGGACGAGCTGCATGATCTGGGTCTCACGGCGCGTCAGCGAGCTGTAGCGCCGGGCGAGCTCTTCCACCTCGACCCGCTCCGAACGCGCGCGCGCCTCCTCCTCCAGCGCATCCCTGATCGTGCGCATCAGCACGCCGGTCTCCACGGGCTTCGTGAGAAAATCGAATGCGCCGGCTTTCATTGCCCGCACGCTGGTCGGAATGTCTGCGTAACCGGTCATGAAGATGACCGGCAGGTACACGCCCAGCTTCTGCAGTCGACGGTGCAGCTCCAGCCCATCGAGGTCAGGCAGCCGCACGTCGAGCAGCACGCAGGCGGGCCCCGGATCGTGCCACGCGTCGAGGAGCTCGGTCGCGGAGCCGAACGTCTGCACCTCGTAACCGGCCGATCCGATCAACCGTTCGAGCGCAATTCTCACACGCGCGTCGTCATCGACTACCAGTACGGTGGCGGTTGCAGGCGGCATGCGACTTCTCCGGCTGCGGGCAGCGTGCATGAGGCGTACGGCTCTCGCAGCCGTCCTTCGGCGCAAGAGGGACGCCACAGTGCCAGCAGCGGCGACGTCCGCCGAAAGCTGCTCGAACTGCGTTCTGCACGAGCACGCCCCTTGCACTGACAAACCTCTCTCTTCGCAGCGAAACAGTCCGTATCAGCAGGGACAGCAACAACATGCAGGCAATGACATCCCAGACCGACCGGTCGGGCAGGGAGGCCGGTGAACTTCTCGGAAAAGACGTACGCGACGGGCTGGAGGGCGATGCACCTGATGCGCTCGTGGTGTTCGCCACACCGGACCAGGATCACGGGGAGCTGCTGCGTGGGCTCAACGACACGTGCTCGCCCGGCTGCCTCGTTGGCTGCTCTTCCGCGGGTGAGTTCACCAGCAGCGGCTCGGGCGTTGGCATGACGTGCGTCCTGGCGCTCCAGGGTGATGACATCCGCTTCGCCTCTTCCGTGGGCCGCGGCCTCCGTTCGGACCGTGCCGCCGCCGCCAGGCAGCTCTTCGATGGATTCCGCGGCCGCGAAGACCATGGCTACCGCTTCCGATCTGCCCTCGTGCTGACGGATGCCCTCGCCGGGTTTGCAGACGACCTGGTCGATCAGCTGACGCTCCTCACTGGGGGTGTGTACAGGTTCTTCGGTGGCGGAGCCGGTGACGATGCGCGATTCGAGCACACCGTGGTTTTCCATGGTACCGAAATCATCGCTGATGCGGCGGTCGCACTGGAGATTCTGTCGAACAAGCCTATCGGCATCGGTGTGAGTCACGGCTGGACTCCGGGCGCTGAGCGGATGCGTGTGACTGAGTCGACGGGCATGCGACTCGGCAGCCTGAATGCCATTCCGGCGGCCGATGTGTTCGATGCCCACGCCACAGCAACCGGACAGACGTTCGACCACGACGCACCCGTTCCATTCTTTCTGCACAATGTGCTGGGCGTCGAGTCGCCGGAAGGCTACCGGCTGCGCGTCCCGCTGGCTGTCGGGGAGGATGGGTCTGTAGCCTGCGCGGCGGACGTGCCGACCGGCGCCACGTCATGCATCATGACCACCACTCCATCCTCAGCCGCGGATGCCGCTGCGGCCGCGACCCGCGATGCACTCAGCCAGCTCGATGGCCACGAGCCCGGCGTCGCTTTGCTGTTCGACTGCGTTGCGACGCGGCTCCGGCTGGGAAGTCAGTTCGGCCAGGAGCTGGACGCTGTGCAGAGGGAGCTCGGGAATGTGCCGTTCGCGGGGTTCAATACCTATGGCCAGATCGCCCAGGCCGAAGGACAGTTCAGCGGATTCCACAACTGCACTGCCGTCGTCTGCGTGCTGCCGAGGTGAGATAGTGTCGGCTGGGCTTGAGCTCGACGAGCTGCTCGCGGAACTGGCAGAGCCGCAGACGCGAGCCACTGCCGCCGCTCGACTGGCACGTCACCTGAGTGGCCAGTTTCTCATCCTGTTCGCACCGGACC
>DATABQ010000411.1:0-11532 GCA_036259495.1 Longimicrobiales bacterium
CGATGCTCTGCTACGTCACGCCCAAGGAGCACCTCGGACTGCCGGATCGCGACGATGTGAAGCAGGGTGTGATCGCATATCGCATCGCGGCGCATGCAGCGGACCTCGCCAAGGGCCACCCGCGCGCGCAGGAATGGGACAACGCGATCAGCAAGGCGCGCTTCGAGTTCCGGTGGGAAGACCAGTTCAACCTCGCGCTGGACCCCCTCACAGCCCGCGAGTATCACGACGAGACGCTGCCGGCGGATGGTGCAAAGGTGGCGCACTTCTGCTCGATGTGCGGGCCGAAATTCTGTTCGATGAAGATCTCGCAGGACATCAGGGACGCGGCGCAGGCGGGAATGGCCCAGAAGGCCAGCGAATTCAGAGATGGCGGGAGCGAGATCTACGTGCCGAAGATCACGAGTTCCTGAGCATCGGTGGTCGGGCCGCTCGTGGAGGTGCCCGTGCGATGGCTGACCGAAACAGCAGACTGGAGGAGGTCGATGGCGATTTTCACCCGATCGGCAGTGCTGGAGTGGACCGGGGGCGTACCGCGCGGAAGCGGACGCATCGAAGGAGGCTCCCAGTCGTTCGCGGTCCCCGCGTCGTTTCCAATGGTATCGGGAGACGCGCCTGGGGTTACGACGCCGGAGGAGCTGCTCGCCGCATCCCACGCAGTGTGTTACGGTATCGGCCTGCGGTCGGTCCTCGGACGTCGAGGCGGAAGCGCACAGCGTGTGCGGGTTCGCGCCACGGTGAGCGCTGAGAAGGGCGCTGATGGCATACTGATCCGGTCCTCGCACCTCGATGCCGTGGTGGAGGGTCTCGAGGGGATCACGCCGGCGCAGCTGGAGGAGATTGCGCAGGCTACCGAGGACAGCTGCACGATATCGAACGCCATCCGCGGATCGGTGGCGATCACGCATGCGATCGTCGCGGCCGAAGCCGGAGACGCGGTGGATAAGGCATAGCCGATGGAAGGCCCTGCAATCAGCGGCTGCTCTACTTCTACCTCTACCATCCGAACCGGGAGGAACGAACGTGAAGATTCCGCAGGCAGCATCGACCGTTCTCGTTGTGCTCACTCTCCTCACCAGCGCCGGCCGCGCGGAAGCACAGCAGCAGCCTGAGCCGGCGCCTGCACGGATTACGCTGGACGAGGCGAAGCAGGCCATGGACGCGGGCGAGGCGGAAGCGCGCCGCAATGGCTGGAACCTCGTCTTCGTCATCAGCGACGCTGAAGGGACGCCGATCTACGTTCGGCGGATGGACGGCGTCCCGAAGCGTAACTACGAGATTGCAATGAACAAGATCGCGACGACGATCACGTCCGGCATGGACACCGCAGAGTACGCCGCTGCCGTGCGCGAAGGTCGTATACCCGCCATCGAAGGCGCCCTGACATACGAGGGCGGACTCGTGCTCCGGCGCGACGGCCAGGTCGTCGGTGCGTTCAGCGCCAGCGGCGCCCGCGGTTCAGAGGACGCTCAGGCGGTTCGCGCAGGAATGGCCGCGATCGGATTGACCAGGCTGCCCTGATGATTTAACCGCCTGACGAGCCTGGCAGACGCCGGATCGTACTTGAGATCCGCAATCGTGACAGCCTTCAACGGATCGGCTCCGTTCCTTCGCCGAGTATCTTCACATGCTCGGTGTACGCGTACACGCGATTGCGCTGGCGGCCGGTTACCTCGCGCACGATACCCAGCTCGATGAGGACTTTCAACGCGTTGTTGACCGCGGGCAATGAAATTCCCGTGGACGAAACCAGTGATGTGGCGCTGCTGACAGGTCGTGCCTGTAGCGCGTGGTGGATCTGGAGCGGTGTACCCGCGGCGCGCGCGCCTAAAGCCGTGATCCGTTGGCGATCGTGGTCCGCCAGCGCGACGAGCCGTTGCACAGCCGTGACGGCACCGGTCGCGCTCTCCACCACGCCTGTGGCAAAGAAGTCGAGCCACTCCTCCCATGCTCCGTTTCGGCGGACGTCGTCGAGCAGCGCGTAATAACGGGTGCGGTTCTGCTTCAGGTAAAGACTCAGGTAAAGCAGCGGATCCCGCAGAACCCCCTCAACGCACAGCAGCAAGGTAATCAGGAGTCGCCCTACTCGCCCGTTGCCATCCAGAAATGGGTGAATGGTTTCGAATTGCGCGTGCGACAGCGCTGCCTTGAGGAGCGGAGGCGTCCGCCCCGGCCGATCATGGAGGTACAGCTCGAGCTTCCCCATGCACTCATCGACCGATTCCGGCGGAGGCGGAACGAACACGGCGTTCCCCGGGCGTGTGCCGCCTATCCAGTTCTGCGAGCGTCTGAACTCCCCGGGTCCCTTGTCCGCACCGCGCCCACCCGCCAGCAGGATGCCATGCATCTCCCGAATGAGCCGATTTGACAGCGGGAACCCGGCCTTGATCCGCGTGAGCCCATGCTCGAGCGCTCCGACGTAGTTGGACACTTCGACGACATCGTCCAGCGGCACGCCCGGCACCTCATCGGCCTCGAACAGCAGGAGATCGGAAAGAGATGACTGTGTTCCTTCGATCTGCGACGAGAGCACCGCCTCCTTCCGGATGTACGTGTAAAGGAAGACGTGAGTGTCGGGCAACAGCGTGGTGACACTGTCCAGTCGCCCCAGCGCGAGATGGGCCCTGTCCAGCTTGTCCTGAAGAGCCGAATCGATACCGAGAGGCTGCCCCGGCGGAAGTGGCGACGGCAGAAATGCCTTGACCCGCTCCCCGCCCGCAATGGACGTGGTGACGTACCTGCCCGTAGGTGCCCCCATGCTCGCGGCTTATTCAGTTCAGTTTATTAGGCTCGGCTCCTACTAAAGGATAACTCGATATCCTTTAGTAAAGAAGGCTCTCAGGAACGAACTCCCGTGATCGGGCCCTGTAGTTTGCTGGCTGGGAACGTCACACGACAGGCGATGGCGCACATGGAGCAACTCTTCGCTGGCTCGCGGGGTCACCGCGCCCGGCTGCCGTTCCAGCCCTGACTGCAGCTCTTGCGTACTTGCCAATCATTTTGTCGGTTAAGTGGTCGACTAACTGATTTGTCGATCAAACCTGTTCATCAACCACAGCCAGGCTGCGACCATGTCGAGTCCCGTGAGGTACCACGAGGGCGGCTTTCCGCCGTCAGACCTCGAGTGGGCGCGGCTGATCCCGCTGCTCGGGCCGACCTCCGCCGCAATTGCCCGGTACGATGGATTGCTGGCCGCCATCCCAAACCCCGACGTACTGCTGTCGCCGTTGACGACCCAGGAGGCGGTGCTCTCATCCCGCATCGAGGGGACGCAGGCGACGATGGGAGAAGTGCTGGAATTCGAGGCTGGCGGTGAGGCCGCCTCACCGGATCGCCGCGAGGACATCCAGGAGATCCTGAACTACCGCGCGGCGATGCGTGAGGCGGAGCGGCTGCTCCAGGAACTGCCGTTGTCGCAACGGATCGTGCGCGAGGCGCATCGAACGCTGATGTCCGGAGTGCGAGGCCATGGCAAGGCTCCGGGCGAGTACCGCCGCATCCCGAACTGGATCGGGCGACCGGGAAAGCCGATCGAGGAAGCCCGCTTCGTTCCGATCGATGCCGCACGGCTGCCGGAGGCGATGGGCGCGTGGGAGAAATACGCCCATGCCGACGCGCCGGACCGGCTGGTGCAACTGGCGATTTTGCACGCGGAGTTCGAAGCGCTCCACCCCTTCCTGGACGGGAATGGTCGACTGGGACGCATGCTGATCCCGCTGTTCATGTGGCAGGCAGGGCTCATCCGGCGGCCCATCTTCTACATCAGCGCTTATTTCGAGGCGCGTCGGGACGAGTACTACGACGGCCTGCTGGCGACGTCGCGGGACGGCGACTGGACCGGGTGGTGTCGGTTCTTCCTCGACGCGGTGCGGGTGCAGGCTGAGGACAACCTCGCCAGGGCGCAGGGCATCCTCGACCTTTACCAGGACCTGAAGCGGCAGGTGGCGGAGCTCACACGTTCTCAGTACGCGATCCATGCCCTCGACTGGATCTTCCAGAAGCCCGTGTTCCGCAGCTCCGACTTCATTGCGGCCGGTGGCATCCCTGCTCCGACGGCCCGGCGTGTCCTGAAGGTGCTGACGGATGACGGCATTCTACTCTGCGTGAGTCCCGGTCGAGGGCGGAGCCCGGGAGTCTATGCCTTCCCGGAGCTGGTGAACCGCGCGGAAGGCCGGCCTGTATTCGAACCGGGCAGCACTTGACGATCACTTTAGCCGAATAGTGATCGTCAAAGGCAATTGTCGATCACATGTGAGCGCCAACGATCCCTGCCGGAGGAGGCGCGCTTCGACTATCTGCTTCAAGGGTCGCGCGCGCTGCTGGCGCGGGTGAAGGCGCTGCTGGTTTCAACTGGCGGCAGAAAGTGAGCCCGCGCTCGCGCGTGCAGGACGCCAGCGCAGACGTCCTGGATACATCCTTTGCGCGGCGTAGGACGCGGAGCTCTTCCAGCGTAAATGCGCCGCCGTGTTCGAGCACGTCTATGAGCGGTACCCCGCAGCCTGAAGCGGCGACTGGGTGGCGGCGATCCTCGGGTGGCTCTGCGACGCGACGTCGGTCGACGATGCAGCTTTCAGCAACCCCGTAGAACGACAGTTCCTCCTGCCATGCGCTGCCAATGGAGCGCCGTCGCTTCAGAGGGCAACCAGCTCGCGCTCGAAGCAGCGGAACCGTAGTGAATGAATCCCGTCGGCCTGATGTTTCCGCATCAGAAGATGCGGGCTGGACCTTGCGTTCGGACCGGTGCATCCTCCCGCGGCGCGCCCCCCACAGCCCAGGACGCGAACAGCGACAGCAGCGGCCGCGTCGTGCGTCGGCGGCTCTCCTGCGTGAAGGTCGCGTCGGCGATCCGGAACTCGACGCGGTCGCTGCGCAGCGGATCGTTGAGGCGCAGCGTCACGCGGCCGCGGTCGCCGGCGACCCGCTGCGTCACCGCCAGCTCGCTGGTGAACGCCGGCAGGATCTCGCCCTGTTCGATGGCCTGTGCGCTCCGGCGGTATGCGTAGAGCTGCGCAGTGGTGTTCTCCGCCACACGGAGGTCGACCGTAAGGCCCGCCGCGACGTACACGCCGCTGCTGCTGTACGCGGCCGCCGTCGTCTGCGTGTGGGCGACGCTGCCCGTCAGTGTCATGACGGTGCTTCCCGTCGGCCGTGCACGCACGCTGGCGTCGGCGCCCGCGGCACGCGTGCGGATCAAATTGTTCAGCGTGGTCGTCGAGCTGCCGCTCGCCGTCACTGCCTTGAGCGGTCGGATCGGGTCCCTTGTGCGGCGCACGAACGGCGTCAGCTGCAGCGTCAACAGCGTGCCGTGCCGTTCCATGCCGAACTCCACCTGCTCGGAGATCTCCGGCAACAGCGACGGGTTGCCGATGATCGCGTTCATGTCGTCCTCACCCATTGAGAACGGGTTCAGCATCTCGGGCCCGGGGCGGCTGATGCGGCGGCCATAGGCGAGGCGATACACGAGGCCGCGACGCGTGTCGGTCCATTCGCCGCTGATGGCGGGGAAGAAGCGCAGCGCGCTCCGTCTGCTTTCGTCCTCGAGCTGGATGCGAGTCCGCTCCGCCTCCACACGCAGCCCCGCCTCCACACGCAAGTCGCCCGTCGATCGGTGCACGGTGAGGTAGCCGGCGTGCACCTCCGCCTCATAGCGCCAGGCCTGCGACTCCGTCGCGTTGAAGTGGGTCGCATCGTGTGCAGCAGTGATTGTGCGGAACCGGGACTCGTGTCCCACGTCCAGGTCGATGCCCGGGAAGCGCATACCGAGATCGTTACGGACGACGTGTTCACGCTGTCGCGAGGCCATCAGGGTGCTCATGAAGCGATAGCCCCCATGCACATCATCGTACTCGCCGCGGAAATCCTCATCCACGAAACTCGTGCCCACTTCGGAAGTGAAACGGACGAGCCCTCGATTCATGCTTGCAGCAGCGCTCAGCTCAGCCGACGGGATCACGTGCTCCAGCAGGCTGGCGGTCGCGCTCGTTCCCCTGTCACCCGCCGTATTCGTGTAAACGAACCCGGTGCTGTTGCGGTACGCGCCTGCCATCCAGGAGTACGCGCCGCGCAGGGCCACAGACGTGTGTGGTGTCGGCGTTGCGACTGCGCCCGCCATTACGGAGTGCAGGCGGTGCCTGGCACGTGCGCGGCTGTCCTCATCCGTATGGAGAGGGAGGTCCCCGGGTACGATGCTCCAGCGGGTGGTCCTCGAGTCCGTCCGCGGCCGCATGCCGGACAGGGAGTACATCGCGTCCCAGTTCAGTACGTCACCGACGTAGCCCGTGAGGGCGACGGATCCCATGTAGTGATCCTCCGTCGCCATGGAGGCCGCCACTGAGCGCATGCCGGTGCGACCCGCGGCATCATCACGAAAGACGAGGTTCACCGCACCGGCGGCACCGTCTGCGCCCTGCCGCGCGGACATGGTCGTTCCTGCCTCGATGCGTTCCAGTGCGGCCGCCGGCATTTGACGCAGAAACGCGACGAGCGGCTCACCGGTCAGCGGGATGCGCCGCCCGTTCATGAGCACGAGCACACTCGTGCTGCCCCGCATGCTGATGCGCCCGTCCACACCCAGCTCGATGCCCGGCACAGTGCGCAGGAAGTCTGCGATGCTGCCACCCGCTGCCGCAGACCCGCGCACGTCTACGACGGTGGCGCCGCTGCGCAGTCGGACAGCGTCGCGTTCCGCCGCCACCATCAACGTATCGAGAGCCTTCACGCCGTGATGTTCGTGCTGTGCCGCTGCGGGCGCGAGCGTGCCCCCCGCGACGCTGCACAGCGCGGTGATCGTTGCGGCTCGTACATGTATGCGCAACATCAGTCGATCCAGGATGTCACCGTCGTGCAACGATCCGCGTCATTCGCAGCTCACTGCCGGCCGGTAGGTCTGGTTGAGCAGGCTGCCGGAGGCCCCGCCCACGGCGGTGCCGCCGCCGGTTACCCAGATCAGGTCGTCGACGAACGCGGACCCCACGACGCCGTGGATCGGGATGGGCATGTTGGGGAGGCGTGTCCACCGGTTGGTCCGGGGATCGTAGTAGTCATGGTCGGGCGTCATGCCCGTCGGCGCCTCGCCGCCCCAGACGTGGAAGCAGCCGCGGGCCATGACACCGTTCATCCCGCTGCGGCCGCGCAGCATCCGCGTTGCGTTCGTCCAGGTTCGCGTCTGCGGGTCGAAGACCTCGTGCGCATCGGATTTCAGAGGCGACAGCCCGTTGCCGAGACGTCCGCCCACGACGTGAATGCGTCCGTTGATCGCCGCCCCGGTGATGTGATTGCGCTGACTGGGCAGATCGGGCAGGACCTCCCACTGATCTGCGGCCGGATCGTAAACAGCGAAGTCGTGGCCGCGCGGCACGCGTCCCCCCGCGACGTAGATCTTTCCGTTGTGCGCGACGGCCACCCCGCCGCTGCGCGCAGTGGGCATCGGCGCCTTCTCAACCCATGTACCCAGTGCGGGATCCAGTTCGTGGACCCGGTCGACAGCCGTGGCACCTTCCTGATTGCCGTCGAACTGGCCGCCGATCAGATTAGATCCTTCCGTTGACGGCGGCCGCCATCCCGTGGTTGTTGGGCTGCGGCAGATCCGGTCCGAGCTGCCAGGTGTTGCTCGCGATGTCGTACACCTGCACCGCGCGCGACGTCACACGGCTGGAGGGATATCCGCCCATCACATAGATCCTGCCATTGGATTCGGCGAGGGCGTACTCGGAGTTTGCAACGAGCAGGGGCGCGCGCATCCCCCATTCGCCTGCGATGCGGTTCAGCACGAATGAAACGTCGGCCTGCGCGCCGGTCGTTACCGTGACGGATGCCGTGCCCTCCGCACTGAGCGTATATCCAAGCGGTGGCGTGACCGTCAGCGTATACGTTCCCGGGGACACGTTTGCGAAGGTGTAGACTCCGTTCGCGTTGGTGTTCGCGGTACGAGCGGGTCGTCCGTTGCCGGTCAATACAACCGCGGCGTTCGACACGTTCGCGCCGGTAAGGTCGGCGACGGTGCCAGTGATGCTGCCGCCCACGCGGTCGAGAACGAATGCGGCAGCGCTCGCCTGCGCTCCGCCCGCCACCGCGACGGACGTCGTGCGTGCCGCGCCGACGGTGAATCCGGTGGGTGCTGTGACCGCCAGCGTATACGTTCCCGGCGGCAGGTCTGCGAACGTGTAGACGCCATCGGCGCCGCTGTTCGTGGTTCTCACAGCTTGCCCGTTCCCGGTCAGTTCGACGGCGACGTTCGCCACCGCGGCGCCGGCGTTGTCAGTGACGGTGCCGCGGATGCTGCCAGTGGCAGGCGTGCTGATCGGATCACTTCCGTCGCATGCTGTCAGCATGACGACTGCAGCGACGACGAGTGCACGCAACCGTGATATCGGTCTCATAAAATCCCTCCAGTAAGTCTCATCGATGTCATCGCGAGTTTCTGCCGATGAGCGGCTCGGATTACGGAGTCGGCAGCCGGTTCAGAATGAAGGCTGCCATCTGTTGCGCGGCCGGCGGGTCGAAGTTCGAAAGGACTACGACGACGTAGCCGCCATTCGGCTCGAAGGCGAGGTCGCCGTTCATCCCCGGCGCGCCCCCACCGTGCCCGACGAATCGCCGGCCGCCGACGACACGGTCGATGAACCCATATGCGTACCGGAACGAAGACCCGACCGCGACCTTCCCCGAGAGGAGCAGCTCCGTGTGCGCGGGATCGAGGAGTCGGTGCTGCTGAATCGCGTCGGCGAAGCGCGCGAGATCCTGCACGGTGGAGTATCCACCCCCGGCGGGCGTGCCGCGGTACGGCAGCGTGGGCGCGTTCGACACAAGCGTGCCGCCCTGCCGCATGTAGCCCACGGCGCGCCCCGGCACGAGTGAGTCCTCCGGTGCTGCGCCGGTAGCGCTCATCTCCGCCAGCCTGTGCACGTGCGCCGCGACGTAGGCGTCGTAGCTCGTCCCGGCCACCTGTTCGATGACCGCGCCGAGAAGCATGAAGCCGTAGTTGCTGTAGACATGCTTCGCCCCCGGGGCGAACTGCAGTCCGCGCGTGCCGTAGAGCTGGAGGTAATCCGATGGGTCGCGAAGCTCGGACCGGTGCTCCATGAACGCCGGCCCGAAGATGTCGCCGGTGCCGCCGGTGTGCGTGAGCAGGTGGTGAAGCGTCACCTGCGACGCTACGTCCCCGTTGGGGTAGTCCGGGAGATATGTGCGAAGCGGTGCGTCGAGGCGCACCTTCCCCGACTGCACGAGCTGCAGCGTGGCAACCGCGGTCAGCATCTTGTTCATCGATCCGACGCGGAACTGCGTGAGCAGCGTGTTCGGTACCCGTCGTTCCCGATCGGCGAAGCCGTACGCACCCTCGAACAGCGTGACCCCGTCGCGGATGACGAGCACGGCGCCGGAGAACTGGTCAGCCGCCGTCGCGGCCGCGAGCTGCGCGCGCACCGCAGCCACGAACGCCGAGTCGCTCGCCGCCTGGGCGGACACAGCGGTGGGCTCGCTGCCGCCGCACGCAACGCATGCCAGCAGGGTCAGAGCAGCAACGATCCGCATCGGGTCCTCCGTGTTCGGCATGTGGGGGTCATCACCCGGAGTCCGTGCTTCGCGACATCGCTGCGCAGCGGTTCCAACTTTGTGTGCCTTGTCGTGCGAACCGTTACGACATCCGGAGATATCGGCAAGGAGACAGGAACGGAATGGTCGTTCAACAGCCTCAACCTGCTACGGATGGGAACCAACTTCGGTCACTGCGTAAGCGACTGCGGTGGTGCTGCACGACAGGATTGCGGACGCTGCCGCCGACCGTCATCTATCCGTAGCCGACAACACATTCCATGCGTAACCTGTGAACGAAATACCACTCGATCCACCCATCCGCCGATCGCTGCTTCTCCGCGTCGCCTTCATCCCTGTGATCGCGGCTCTGCTTTTCGCGATCAACCTCTTCGGCGCTGCAATGGCGACGAGGCAGCGGGGCCACCCGCTTCCGCCCCTACTCCGCCTCTTCTGGGTCGGTACGCTGCCGGCGATCTCGTGGGTGGTTCTGAGCATTCCCGTGCAGTTCGCCACACGTCGGTTGGCGCGGGCACGGCTGTCCGTAGCAGTTCTGGCTCACGTCATCGTGGCCGCTGGTTTCCTGGTCTCACACAGCGTGCTTTTGAGCGGCATGCGGGCGGCGGCGGGACTTTCGAATCCGCGTCTTCAGTTCTGGATGGAGGTGGAGCGACACGCCATCGCAACCCTCCCGATGAATCTGCTCGTATACGCCGCGCTCGTCGCCGGGACACTGGCGTGGGACAACTGGCGCCTATCCGTCCGTCGGGAACGAACTGCTGCTCACCTCGCGGCGGAGCTGACGCGGGCGGAGTTGTCTGCGCTGCGATCGAAGATGCAGCCCCACTTCCTCTTCAACGCGCTTCACGGAATCTCGTCCGTGATGGAGACGGATGTGGGGAAGGCCAGGCAGATGATGGTAGCGCTGAGCCACCTGCTCCGATCGAGCCTCCAATCCGGCAACGAGCATGCGGCACTGGAGCAGGAAGTGCAGTTCGCGCGCGATTACCTCGACCTCCAGCACATGCGTTTCGAGGACCGGCTTCGATACGATCTGCACGTCGACGCGCGACCCCACATACGACTCCCCTCATTCCTCCTGCAGCCGCTCGTCGAGAACGCCGTCATTCACGGGATGGCCGATCGTTCCGAACCCACGACGGTGAACCTGTCCGTCCGGGAACTGGCGGGCGAGGTGGAAATCCACGTCAGTGACGATGGTCCGGGATTCCCGCGGGGCATCCTCGACGGTACGAAGCCGCTGGGAGTCGGCCTGAGTACGGTACGGGCGCGGCTGCTCGCGTTGCCGGGCGGACGCGGGACGATGACCCTGAAGAACCGTCCGAACGGAGGTGCGCAGGTGCTCGTGCGTGTGCCAGCCCTCGACGAGGACGGTTCGAATGCCTGACCCGGTTCGCTGTGTCATCGCGGACGATGAGCCTCCCGCACGCCGCCTGTTGAGACGCTTTCTGGAGGACCGGGATGACATCGTGGTCGCAGCGGAGGCGGGTAACGGACGGGAAGCGGTAGATGCGATCCGCCTCGCGAGCCCGGACGTGGTTTTCCTCGACGTTTCTATGCCGGAGCTCAACGGGTTCGAAGTGCTCGCTTCGCTGCCTGCGGACGAAGCACCCCTGGTCGTTTTCGTCACCGCTTACGATGAGTATGCGGTGCGCGCGTTCGAGGTGAACGCGGTGGATTACCTGCTCAAACCTTTCGACGGCAGTCGAGTCCATGCAGCGGTCGACCGGGTCATGGCTCAGCTCGATCGCGAGAGCGGCGCTGCCAGGGATCGAGCGCGTGCCGCCCTTTCGGCCCTGGCCGGCGGAAAGGAGAAGACCTACCTGCGTCGGCTCGCGGTAACCCACGGCGAGCGCTCCGAAGTCATTCGCGTCGAGAGCATCGACCATATCGAGGCCGAAGGGAAATATGTGCGGATCTGGAGCGGAGGCCGGTCACATCTGCTGCGCCGTCCGATCTCGCTCATGGCAGACGTACTGG
>DATABQ010000412.1:0-5288 GCA_036259495.1 Longimicrobiales bacterium
TCGCCATCCCCGGTGAGGCGCGCGCCGTAGTAGCGCGTGTGCTCGACGAGGCCAGCCTCGGAGAGCCGCTTGAGCATGCCGGTGACGGACCCGGCGGCGATGCCCAGACGGTCGGCGATGGCGGACGTGCTCACGGGCGCGCCGGCCTCGGAGAGCTGATAGATCGCCTTGAGGTAATCCTCGACTGCGGGCGTCGTCATGCTGGAAATTGTCGCGGGAGCGGAGCCGCGACAAGGCTGATCCCCGACGCGGCTTGCTGATCGGCTCCGACCGGTCCAGCTTGGCGCATGCCGCAGCGTCTGCCGAACGTCCTGATGTTCCGCCTCGAGCGGCTCATGCTTCGAGGCCCGCAGTACCGTTTGCTCATGATCGCGGCCCTGATCGGGCTGATCTCGATCCTGGGCGGCGCGATCATCTACTACCTCGACCCCGCAGCGGAAGTCGATTTCGCGGACGCGATATGGTGGGCGTTCCTGCGACTGACCGACCCCGGGTACCTGGGCGATGACACCGGCACGGTGGAGCGGACCGTCTCCACCGTTCTGACGGTGCTCGGCTACGTGCTGTTCCTGGGCGCACTGGTCGCGATCATGACGCAGTGGCTCAACGAGCGGATGAACGAGCTCGAGGCCGGGCTGACACCGATCGCTCAGCGTGACCACATCCTGATCGTCGGATGGACGAACCGGACGACGACGATCGTGCGCGAGCTCGTCATGTCGAGCGAACGCGTACGCCGCTTCCTGCGGCGGCGCAATGCGCGCACACTGCGCATCGCGATCCTCGCGAACGAGGTGACGACGGCGCTCAGCATCGAGCTGCGCGACCGCCTGGGCAGCCTCTGGAACGAGCGGCAGATCATCCTCCGGACGGGCTCGCCGCTCCGGCTCGAGCATCTGAGGCGCGTCGATTTCATGCGTGCATCCGCGCTGATCATGCCCGCGGCCGATTTCGGCGCCGGCGGGCCCGATCAGGCGGACACGCGCACGATCAAGACGCTGCTGACGATGGCGAACCACCCATCATCGGAGGGCAGTGCGCTGCCGCTCGTCGTGGCGGAGATTTTCGATTCGCGAAAGATCAGCATCGCGCGGCGTGCGTACAGCGGTCCAATCGAGGTCCTGGCCAGCGACTCGATCATCAGCCGGCTGCTCGCGCAGAACGTGCGGCATCCCGGCCTGTCGTACGTCTTCGGCGAGCTGCTGACGCACGGGCGCGGCAACGAGATCTACCTCAAGGATGCGGGTGAGCTGGGAGGAGCGCGGGTCAGCGACGCGGCGGCAGCCTTTCCCCGGGCGATACTGCTCGGTATAGCGCGGGCTGACGGCTCGGCTCTGACGCCGCTGCTGAATCCGCCCCGCGACACTATCCTCGATGCCGCGGACCGCCTCGTCCTCCTCGCCCACAACTACAAGGCGCTCGCCGCCGTGCCTGCTGCCGATGCGCCCGCTCCCGACGGCCACCCGTCGACTGAACAGACCCGGCGCATTCCGCCGGGGACGTCCGGCGGCACACTGCGCGTGCTGGTGCTCGGATGGAGTCACAAGGTGCCCGCACTCCTGCGCGAGTTCGACAGCTACGACGACGAGCACTTCCACATCGACATCATCTCGACAATGGCGGCTGCGCGGCGCGAGGCCGCTCTTGCTCATCACGATTTCACGCCGCGCCATATCAGCGTCAGTCACATCGATGGCGACTTTACCACATCGTCGGTGCTGCAGCGGGCGGATGTGAACAGCTACGACACGATCGTCCTGCTCGGTAGTGACCGGCTGGGGTCAGGCGAGGAGTCGGACGCACGCTCGCTGCTCGGCTACCTGCTGCTGAGCGAGCTGCTGACGGACACGGCACAGCCCAACGTTCTGGTCGAGCTGCTCGACCCCGGCAACACCAGTCTCTTCCGGCGCCGCCGCGGCGAGGTCATCGTCGGGCCGATGATCCTGAGCCACATGCTCGCGCAGGTGGCGCTGAGACGGGAGCTCCGTGCTGTCTTCGATGCTCTGTTCGGGCCGGGCGGCCCGGAGATCATCTTCCGTCCTCCGTCCGACTACGACCTCGAGGGCCGCAGTGTAACGTTCGAGCAGATCGAGCGAGCAGCCGCGGCGTGCGGCGAGGTGGCACTCGGCGTCCGGCCGCATGAGAGCCACACCGGCTCCGGTGGTGTGGCTCTCAATCCGGCGCGGGACCGCTCGTTCGAGCTCACGGCCGACGACGAGATCGTCGTGCTGACAACCTACTGAGATCGGCGGACTGCTTCACTCACCCGCTCGCGCCGGGACTTCGATTCGAGCTCGTTCATCAGCCTCTCGAATCGCTCGCGCACATCGCCGTCGAGTCTGTGCTGTCGTGCTACATCGATGAGCACCTCCGACAGGTAGAAGTCGCTGTCGAACGCTTCGGCCGTCTCGAGCAGCATCATGAGCGCTGACTCATCGAGGCGATCCCGCGCAGCGAGTCCGCGGAGCACTGTCGCCAGGTGGTGATCGGAGCCCATGCGCGTGGCCGCACTCCTGAACGCCGCACGCACTGCACTGTCTTCCAGCCCCTTCTGAACCACTTCAGTCAGCAGGTTTGCCGTGTAATGATCCGAGTCGAGGGTAGCCGCGGCATCGATCACCTCTGACAGGTCCTCGCTGCTCAGCCCCTCCTCCGCCAGCAGGAGCATAAGCACGCCCGTCTTGTAGTGGTCCGAGTCCATGTCAGTCGCCGCGGCGAGGTATGCTGGACGGATGTCCGGGCTCGAGCTGTAGGCCGTCGCCATCTCGTTCAGGAGAGCGGCACGGTAATAATCCGACTTGAGGCGCGTCGTCTCGCGGAGCACTGCCGACACCTGGTCGGGCGTGAGCCGGCCGTTGTTCAGCAGGCTGGAATACGCCTGGTGCTGATGGTAATCGGAGTCGATGCTGCGAACCGCGCGGATGTACGCGTCACGAACGTTGTCCGTGAACTCGTAATTGCCCGCAACCGCCGTAACGATCTCTGTGCGGTAGTAATCGCTGTCGAGACTGGTCCCGGCGAGTGTCAGAACGCGATCCAGCTCCGAGTCATCGAGCCGGCCGCGCTCAATGGCTGCGGTGAGATAGCTCGAGCGTACGTAGTCGCTGCCGAGCAGATCGACTTCCGCGAGCAGCGCGTCCACACCGCCGCGGTCCAGGATCGCCGCCGAACGCTCTTCGGCCATGAAGCCGAAGCGCCGGAACGTGAACAGCAGCGTGGACGACAGCCACTCACGTGCGGCCGCATCGAATTCATGGCGCTCGCCGTTCACACGATAGTCGTGCGCCACGCCGGTGCGTGCGGGTGTGATCGCCACGCTCCGCTCCACACCATCCTCTTCCGCGGTGATGCGCACGCTGCCGCCACGTGAGATTCCGACGATCGACGTGAAGGCTTCATCGAACCGCACATCGCCTTCCACGATCATCTCACCCGAACATTCGCTGCCGGACCACTTGATCGTTCGCCGGCCATCGTTCGTGTTGCTGCTGACGTTCGAGTTCCGGCCCATCGAGAGGCAGTCCTGCTGCACACTGCGATTCCGGGCAGCCGAAAGCGACGCTGAATCCGCAGCCGCCTCAGCCACCGCTGCACCCGCTTGCAGCGGAGCGTCCGCACCAGCCGCGCTCGCGGTTCTGGACGAATGATTGATCGAGCTGCCCGTATCGAGTGCGACGGCGGACAGCGGTGTGATCAGCAGCAATGCACCGAGCCACACGGGCACCAGGAGCTTCGCGGAAGGCCGCTCGCGGCGGCGATGCACATCCAGCACCGACGACACGCGCACGCGCAGATGGGATGCGCCTGCCATCGCGATTGCAGCGACCTCTGTCGTCCGCTGCGGCCTGAGCGTCCGTGCAATGTCGAGAAGCTCTGCCGCATAGTCGGACGCGCGGGACCCGGCGGCGAGCACCGCATCGTCACACGCATGCTCCCGCTCGACGCGCAGTCGCCGCGACGCGTACCACATCAGCGGATTGAACCAGTAGAGTGCGCATCCGAGCTCGGCGATCAGCTGTGACAGCGAGTCGTGACGCCGGATGTGCTCCAGCTCGTGCCGCAGCACCGCATCCTGCCGCTCGCGCGACCACTGCCTCGCCGACGACGGCAGCAGCAGCGTCGGACGAAGGACGCCGAACGTGATCGGCATCGCCGACGCATCGCCCTCCAGGAACCGGATCGGACGCTCGATCCCCAGCTCCGCGGCCGTGCCATGTGCGCGCACGAGCAGCGCAGCGTCCAGAAGCGGTCGGGCATCACGGGCCACGCGCGAAACGCCGAGCATGCCCGCCGCCATGCGCGCCAGAGCGATGAGAGTGCCGATCACCCACACGGCCAGCGGCAGCAGAACCAGTATGCGAAGCAGTGAGGCCTTAGACCCTTCCGGACCACTGCCCCCCGCTCCATTCGCGCCGCTCGCCGCCGCGGGACTGAGCCTGGCGGATCCGGGGCTTACCGGCGACACGCTGGCGGTGACCGCCTCCTCCGCCGGCACCACCGTCGGCTCCGCCACGCGTGCCGGACCGCCACGGCTGCGACTGCGGTACGCCGCCGGTGGCGCGATGGCCGGAGTCCCGAGCGCCCTCGAAACGTGCTCGCGCTGTTCGGCCGGCGATACCTCGACCACCACCACCTCCGGCGCGGGAGCGGCGACTACCGTCGCTTCGATCACCGGAGCGGGCGTTTCGACTGCCTCCACCTTCTCCCGATCCAGAGCGCTCAGCCACGACGAAGGCACACCGATCGCCCACGAAGGGCCTGCCAGGGACAGCACGGGGAGAGCCAGCACGCACGCCGACGCCACCACCCACACCATGTGCCGCTCCGCCGCGGAACGGTCTCGCATCAGTCGCGTCAGCCCCAGCGCCGCGGCGAGCACCAGCAGCGCCTTCGCCGACAGCATCAGAGCAAACAGCAGCCAGCCGATCAGTGTCATCCTACTGCCCCTTTCCGCGTGCGTCCGATATCAGGCGCGCCAGGTCCTCCAGCTCCGCCTCCGTCAGTTCATCCGCCTTCAGGTCCAGCAGTGCCGCCACCGTCTTCGACGGCGAATCGTCGAAGAACGTCCGCACCAGCCGCTCCAGCGCGCCTTCCCGCGCCTCTTCGCGCGGTACCGTCGCCTCATACACGTAGCGCGCACCGTGTGCATCGTGCGTCAGGTGCCCCTTCTCCTCCAGCTTCCGCAGCATTGCACGAACGGCAGAGTACGTCGGCGCTTCCGGCAGCTCCGCCAGCACTTCCGACACCGTCACCTGCCCATGCCGGTAGACGACGTCCATGATCTGCCG
>DATABQ010000413.1:0-4443 GCA_036259495.1 Longimicrobiales bacterium
GGTTGATGATGCGCAGGTGTACGGGATCGGCTGTAAGGTCGGCGAGGAGCACGCCATCGGAGCCGGCGCCGCGGTGGCGGTCACAGAGCTTCACTGCACGTTCGGACGTGAGCGGCACGGGCAGACTGGCCGCATCGATCACGAAATAGTCGTTGCCGAGCGCCTGTCCCTTATGAAAGGGGACGTTCATTGTGGACCTCGGGCTTTGAAGTGGGATGCGGAGTGGGAGTCGAGTCCCATTCCTGACTGGTCAAGGCTCACGGAAGGACAGGCCGACGAACGCGTCGAGCACGTCAGGATCGAACTGCGCACCACGCTGCGAGGACAGCTCTTCCATTGCGGCGTCGATGGAGCGTGCGCGACGGTAGGGCCGGTCGTTCACGAGCGCATCGAACGTATCGGCGACTGCCACGATGCGCCCTTCGATCGGGATTGCATTCCCCGACAGGCCGTGATAGCCGCAGCCGTCCCATCGCTCGTGATGTGTGTACGCGATCATCTCCGCCTTCTGGAGCAGCGGTGCGGGGCTCCCGGCAAGAATGTCGCGACCGATGATCGTGTGCTGCTTGATCACGTCGAACTCCTGCGGAGAGAGCGCGTCCGGCTTGAGCAGGATGCTGTCCGGAATGCCGATTTTGCCTATGTCGTGCAGCATCGCCGCGCGACCGATCTCATCGGCTTGTTCCTCACCGAGCCCGAGCGCCATCGCGATCCGATCCGCGATACGGCCGACCCTGCGTGTGTGCTCGCCCGTCGCATCGTCGCGGAACTCGGCCGCACGTGCGAGGCGATAGAGGATGTCCAGCCGCGCCTGCTCCAGCTCTCTCGTGCGTTCCGCCACGCGCGCTTCGAGCTGACCGTTGCGATCGCGCAGCTCGCGATGCAGCATCCGCGTCTGCAGCAGGTTCCGGATGCGCAGCAGCACCTCGCCTACCTGGAACGGCTTGGTCACGAAATCGATCGCACCGGCCGCCAGCGCTTCCTTCCGCACCGCCGACGACATATCCCCCGTCAGCATCAGCATCGGCACGAACTCGCCCGGAGGCAGCAGCGCCTGCAACCGCCGCAGCACCTCGATGCCATCCATCTGCGGCATGTGCATGTCGAGGAGGACGATATCGGGACGTTCCTGCGGGAAGATCCGCAGTGCATCGGCGGGCACCATCGTCGTGCGTACGTGCTGGTACCCGGCCGCAGCCAGCATGCCCTCCAGCAACGCCACATACGCGTGCTCGTCGTCGAGGATCATGATCCGCGCGTTGCCGTGCAGCGGCACCACCGCGCCGGCCGCGCCGAATTCCTCGGATGCCGTCGTCCCGCCGGAGAGCATGCTCAGCGGCCGGTTCCGGTGTGCACTGCCGGATCGCCCGCGGACGGTGCCGGGACGGTGTCGCGCGCGGGCCTGGGCAGCCCGAAACTCATCGCAACCTGTACCGCCATACGATGTACTACCTCCGGCAGGGTGGAACCGTGGACGCCGTAAATGTAAACGACGGAGTCCGTTCGTGCATCAATCCGCCGGAGCTCGAGGCTGTAGCGGCCGTCCGGGTCGCGGTCCAGCGCGCCCCGCAGCGCATAGATGAGCGGCACAGGGCGACCGGGAATCGTGTCCGTGGGGGCGGCGTCCTCGACGCTGCGCGACAGGACCAGGCCGGGCACGGTGCGAAGGCCGGCTGCAACCGAATCGCGGATGGCGGCCTCGTCGGCAGCGTCATGGCCGGGGACGCTGCTCGTGACCTCGGCCAGCACCAGGCCGGGCGGCGACTCGGCGACGGTGCGGCTCGTCTTCTCCTGCCAGACCCACATGTAGCCGGCCGCGATCACGACCATCGCGAGCGTGAACAGGATCTTGAAGCGACGTGACGGCGGACGATCGAGCTCCGACTCGTCCTGCGGCGGCGGCTCGGTAAGTGACATCGCGATCAGCCGGCGGCGGGGATGATGGGCGCCCCTGCCGCGCGTGGATCAGCGGCGGCTGCGGCGGATGTGCGCCGCACCGGCGGCGGGAAGCCGAGCGTATCGGCAGCCAGGGCGGCCTCCTCCGCGATATCCGTGCGGATGCCGGGGAGCCCGTCGAACACCTGGAGCGCGAACTGCACGCGGCCAAACGGCGCACTGACCTGGAGCCCCTGCACATCGGTGCGCACGCGTTCGAACATCTCTCGAGCGATCGTGATGCCTTCCTGGAGCGCGTGCTCGCGGCTCTTCGCGCTCGCGCGGTGCATCCGCCGCACGATCTCCGGCGGCACGACCACGCCAGGCACCTCGTTCGCCATGAATTCCGCGTTGCGTGCGGACACGAGCGGCCAGATGCCCGCGACGATCGGGATCCAGATGCCGCGCTTCTTCAGCTCCTCGGAGAAGCTCAGCAGCTGGTCGGGATCGAACACGGGCTGGGTGATCGCGTACTCCGCGCCTGCCTCCACCTACCAGTAGAACCGCGAGAGCTCGTGCTCGATGTCCTGCGCGCCCGGGTTCACACCGACGCCGATCGTGAACGATGTCGGCTCACCGATTGGGTTGCCGCCCGGATCCATGCCACGGTTCAGTCGCGATACGAGGTTCGTCAGGCCGATCGAGTCGATGTCGAAGACCGCGGTCGCTTCCGGATACGGCCCCATCTTCGGCGGATCGCCCGTGATCAGCAGCAGGTTGCGGAGTCCGAGCGCGTGCGCGCCGAGCAGGTCCGACAGCATGCCGAGCAGGTTCCGATCGCGACAGCAGTAGTGCACGACCGTTTCGACACCGACGATCTGTTCGACCAGTGTCGCCGTCGGCAGCACGCCCATGCGCATCTGCGCCCGCGGACCGTCCGGCACGTTCACCGCATCGACTCCGGCCTCCTTGAGCAGCCGAACGCCCGCGAGCATCCGGTCCGGCGTGATGCCCTTCGGCGGTACGATCTCCACCGTCGTGACCAGCTCGCCCGTCGCGATCTTCCGACCCCAGTTCGAGCGATCCGTGAGCGCCGTCACCTTCACGTCAGGCGCATCGGGCTCCGTGCCCGCACTGCTGACGATGACCTGGCGCGGCGCGATCGCGTGCACTGCATCCGCGATCCGCTTGATGTGGTCGGGCGTCGTGCCGCAGCACCCGCCCACGAACTTCGCACCCGCACGGATCAGCCGGCCGGAGAACTTCGCCATGTACTCCGGCGATGCCATGTACATCTTGCGGCCGTGAATCTCGCGAGGCAGACCTGCGTTCGGCTGCGCCGAGAGTGGCCGCGCCGTCAGCGACGCCATCTGCTCGATGCCGCCGAGCATGCCGTGCGGCCCGACCGAGCAGTTCAGTCCGATCACGTCCGCGCCCCACGAGTCCAGCCGCTTCGTCAGCAGCTCGGGCGTCGTACCGTATACCGTGCCGCCATCCTCCTGCACCGTCATCTGCGCTACGACCGGCAGCTCCGACACCTCGCGCACCGCAAGCAGCGCCTGCTGGATCTCGACCAGATCGCCGAACGTCTCCAGCACGAAGAAGTCCGCACCGCCCTCTGCCAGTCCTGCCGCCTGCTCACGGAAGATCGCGCGCGCCTCGTCCAGGGATGTCGGGCCGTACGGCTCGATGCGTATGCCGAGCGGTCCGATGGCCCCGCCGACCAGCGCCCGATCCCGCGCGACCTCCTTCGCCAGCGCTGCAGCCCGCGCGTTGATCTCGTGCACCTGCGCCTCGAGACCGTGCTCCGCCAGCTTGATGCGGTTCGCACCGAAGCTGTTCGTCTCGATCACCTCTGCACCCGCCCTGATGTAAGCGCGATGCACATCACGGATCAGGTCCGGATCACGGAGGTTGAGCTCGTCGTAGCAGCGGTTGATGAAGACACCCTTGCTGTAGAGCATGGTGCCCATCGCCCCATCGAATACGTGAGGTCGGGAGTCGTGGAGGAGATCACTGAAGTTCATCACGCCTGTTTCCGGGTTCTGGGCCGTGCTGCCGAACGGATCATTTTTTCACCACAGAGCACACTGAGCACACAGAGGGGTTCGTGGCGGAATGCGTTGCGTTCGCGGCTGACCATGCTTCCTTTTCTTGTTTGAACAACAACAACAACAACAACACCGCCAAGTCCGATCCGGCCGGTCGTGGGATTGCACCGCACAGCCCTCTGTGTGCTCTGTGTGCTCTGTGGTGAAACAAATCCGTTCCCCGTGCCCTCGCCTCCAAACTCAGAAGTCCTCTCAAACAGAGAAGTACTTCGCCTCCGGATGATGCACCACTATCGCAGCTGTGCTCAGCTCCGGCACGAGCGCGCCCGCGTCAGTCACATCCATCCCGAGATTCTCGCGCGCCGGCAGCAGATTGAAGAGCACGTGATGCTGCGTATGATCCGGAATGGCGGGGTAGCCCCACGAGTACCTGAGCCCCCTCCCCTTCTCCAACCCCAGTTCGGCCGAGATGTGGCGGTTCACCCATTCGGCGGCGGCCTCGGCGAGGCGGACGCCG
>DATABQ010000414.1:0-3794 GCA_036259495.1 Longimicrobiales bacterium
ACAAAAAAGGGGGAGGCGACTCGATCGCCTCCCCCTTTTCGTGCGCGGTGGTTGGTCAGGCGCTGCCGAGCAGCTCGCGCGCGTGCTCAATGCTGACTTCGCTCTCGGGATCACCGCCGAGCAGACGCGCGAGCTCACGCACGCGCTCGCCGCCATCGAGCGGCTGGACATCCGTGGCCGTGATCCCCTTTCGGTCAGCCTTCAGCACGAGCAGATGTGTGTCTGCCCGTGAGGCGATCTGCGGCAGGTGGGTGATCACGAACACCTGATGCCCCTCCGCAACGCGCTTCAGCTTGTCACCGACCTGATTGGCAACGCGGCCACCTATGCCGGCGTCGATCTCGTCGAACACGAGCGTCGGAATGCCATCGAGCCGGGCCAGCTCCGTCTTGAGCGCGAGCATGATGCGCGACATCTCGCCGCCGGATGCAACGCGCGACAGCGGCTTCGGCTCGAACCCGGCATTCACAGCAATCAGAAACTCGACGTCCTCGGCGCCGTGAGCGCCCGGCTCCGGCAGCGGCACGAGCTCGACGCGGAACCGGGCACCCGTCATGCCGAGATCGGGGAGCACGGCTGCGATAGCGGAGCCCAGCTGCTTCGATCCCTTCCTGCGCGCTGCCGTGAGCCGCGCGGCAGCCGCCTGGAGCGCGCGATCCGCATCGGCGATCTCGCGTTCGATCGCCTCGCGATCGAGGACCGAGCTCTCCAGCGCCTCGAGCTCCGAACGCGCGTCGCTCGCGGTGCGGATCACGTCCTCGAGCTCCGGGCCGTACTTTCTCTTCAGTCTGAACAGCATATCCTGCCGGCGGCGCAGGTTGTCGAGCCGCGCGGGATCGTGCTCGATGGACGACGAGTACTCCCCCATCACGCGTCCCATCTCTTCCAGCCCGAACAGCGCGTTCTCCACCGTCTCACGCCACTGCTGGAGCGAGGGATCGATGCGCGTCAGGTGATCGAGCGTGCGCCGCACATCGGCGAGCCGCGCACTGACCGCGCGTTCGCCCGCATACAGCTCCACATGCAGCGACTCCGCGAGCTCAGACAGCTCCGCCGCATGTGAGAGGCGGTTGGCCTCCGTCTCGAGCTCCTCTTCCTCACCCGCGCGTATCTTCGCGCGGTCGATTTCCTCGAGCTGGAAGCGGAGGAAGTCCGCACGCTGCTCGGCGGTGCGCACGCGGGACTCCAGGTCCTCGAGGCGGGCGCGTGCATTGCGAAGGCGTTCGTGCTCTCCGCGCACAGTCCGGGCAAGGTCCAGCGCGTCGGCATAAGCATCGAGCAGCGCGCGCTGCTGGGCCGGCTGTAGCAGGGACTGGTGTTCGTGCTGGCCGTGCAGGTCAACGAGGGCCGACCCGAGCTCGCCGAGCAGTGACACCGTGGACGCAGCGCCGTTAACCCAGACACGGCTCCTGCCAGCTGCACTGATCTCCCTCCGGATGATGAGAAGATCATCCTCCGTTTCGATCCCGCGTTGGCCGAGCATGCCGATCACCGGCTCCATGCCAGCGATGTCGAACACCGCCTCGACGATCGCGCGGTCGGCACCCGTGCGCACGACATCGCTCGATGCACGCTCCCCGATGATGAGGGAGAGTGCGCCGACGATGATCGACTTCCCCGCTCCCGTCTCGCCGGTCAGGGCATTGAGCCCGGGGCCGAGCCGGATGGCGAGCCGATCGATGACGGCGTAGTCCTGGATTCGCAGCTCAGTGAGCATGTACCAAAGGTATCAGAACGTGGAGGGGCGCTTCAATAGGCGGATGGGACGCCGTCGGACCTGGAACCCATCCTGCCGAACGGCTCATCCGGACATGGGCCTGTCCCATCAACATGGCAACCCATGCCGCAATGGGCCGCGCGCATGACACGGCGCGCCGTTCGGCAGGATTGGTTCCAGGTCCGAGATGACGACGGCGTCAGCGCGAGCCCGCGCGATCGGAGTGCTCCAGCCCCCAGTGCAGCTTGCGCCTCAGCGTGGAGAAGAAATTCTGACCGGCCAGCCGGATCAGCGGAAGCGTGGGCTCCCCTCGTCGCACGGCGAGGTGATCACCGGGCCGGAGCTCCGCGCCATCCTGCCCGTCGACCGTGAGAATCACCTCTTCGATACCGGCGAGCGGCGTCACCGTGAGCTGAAGGTCCATGGGCAGAACGAGCGGACGCACGACGAGTGTGTGAGGACAGATCGGCGTGGCGAGAATGCAATCCATGCTCGGATCCACGATCGGCCCTCCTGCCGAGAGCGAATACGCAGTCGAGCCGGTGGGCGTGGCCAGGATGATTCCGTCGGCGGTGTACGTCCCGACCTCGTGCTGGTCCGGTCCCACGTGAAGCGCCAGGCGAATCACGCGTGCGAAGCCGCCCTTGTGGAGGACGGCGTCATTTATCGCGATGAACGTCTCGCCGTGCGTCCCGTCGGCGCCGGTGACGCGCGCTTCCAGCGTCGATCGGACGTCGAGCCAGTACTCGCCACGGAACAGTGCGTCGAGTCCGAGCGAGAGCTCGGTGAGGGAGAGAGACGTGAGGAAGCCGAGATGGCCGAGATTGATGCCGAGCACGGGCGTATGCCGCGCCGCCACGAGTCGTGCGCCGCGCAGCAACGTACCGTCGCCGCCGAGCGTGATCAGCAGGTCGATGTCGGCGGGATCGAAGACGGCCTCATCGGGCGCGACTTCCCGGAGCTGGTCCTCGACGAGCAACGTGGCGCCGTGGGCGTCAGCGGCGCGGCGCAGCTCGTCGAGTGTCGGGCGGATCGCATCGTGGCGCGGATGCCCCGCCACGCCTATGCGGCGAAATCCGCCACCTGCCATCAGGCCGTCCGCGCTGCGGGCACCACTCCCGCCGCGGCGAGGGCGCGTGCGCGCGCGGCAATGCCGGTGGCGTCGAGACCCGCTTCCGCGAGCTGCTCGCTGCGCCCGGCGTGCTCGAAGATGCGGTCCGGCACGCCGAGAATGTCGACCTGGAGGTTCGGGTGCCGGCGCCGTGCCGATTCGATGTGACGCGACAGGTGCGCACCGAATCCGTTGACGATCGTGCCCTCCTCGACCGTGAGCACGGCCGCATGATGCTCGATCACCCACGCCAGCGTCGTCTCGTCGAGCGGCTTGATGAAGCGACAGTTCACGACGGTCGCATTCATGCCCTCCGCCTCGAGTCGCTGAGCTGCCTCGACTGCGGGCCCGACCGTGGTTCCCGTCGCCAGGATCGCGAGGCCCTCGCCGCGGCGCAGGATCTCCCACGTGCCGTACTCGACGGCGGGGATGTCAGAGAGCGCCGGAACGGCCGCGGGTACGTTGTCGCGCGGGTAACGCAGCGAACAGGGGCCGTCCGCCCGCTCGACTGCCAGCCGCAGCAGCGCGAGCATCTCCGCACCATCCTTTGGCGCCATGATCGTCATGTTCGGCACCGCCAGTAGGTAGGCGATGTCGTAGAGGCCCATGTGCGTGGGGCCGTCATTACCGACGAGACCTGCACGGTCCATCGCGAAAACGACCGGCAGGTTCTGAATGGCTACATCGTGTATGATCGAATCGTACGCGCGCTGGAGGAACGTCGAGTAGATCGCGACGACGGGGACGATGCCTTCCGTCGCAAGCCCGGCCGCGAACGTGACGCCGTGACCCTCCGCGATTCCGACATCGAAGTAGCGATCGGGATACGTATCGCCGAACACGCCGGTGCCGGTGCCGCCCGGCATGGCCGCGGTGATCACTGTCATCTCCGGATGCGAAGCGCCGAGCTCGACGAGCCCCTTCCCGAACACGCTGGTATAGCCGGGCAGGCCGCCCTTCTTCTTG
>DATABQ010000415.1:0-14377 GCA_036259495.1 Longimicrobiales bacterium
GGGCAGCGCCGTGCGCGCGCCAGTAGTGAGCAACGCGAAGGCATCGCTCAACCGATCGAGGATCTGTTCGGGTGAAAGGTGGCGCACGCGTGCGGCGGCGAGCTCGATGGCGAGGGGGATCCCGTCCAGTCGAATACAGATGTCCGCGACGGAGCAGGCATTCGAAGCCGTCAGCTCGAACGCGGGATGCACGTCCTGCGCTCGAGCCAGGAAGAGGCGCACTGCGTCGGATGCCGCGATCCCATCGACCGGTGCGTCCGGCCGCGGCAGCACCATGGGAGGAACCAGCCAGGCGCGTTCGCCCGCAACACCGAGTGCCTCCCGGCTCGTTGCGACGATGCGCAGGTGCGGGCAGGCTCGAAGGACGGAGTCCGCAAGCGATGCGCACGTCTCGACGAGGTGCTCGCAGTTGTCGAGCACGATCGTTACCGGACGCTCACGCACGGCGCTGACGATGGCGTCCGCCGTCGCCACGCCGCCCTCCGTTGGTGAGCCGAGTGCGCGCAGCACGGCGCCCGCCACCAGTCGCTCCTCCATCAGCGGCGCGAGCTCCACCCACGCCAGCTCACGATCGGCTGCGCCGGCATGCGTAACGAGCTCCAGCGCGAGGCGCGACTTGCCGCTGCCGCCTGCGCCCGTGAGCGTGAGCAGGCGCGCTGCTCCTGCAAGCTGGCGCAACGCTGCGAGCTCCTGCTCACGGCCGACGAAGTGCGTCAACTCGACGGGGAGCGCGCCGCGCGCCGTCAGTGCTCCGGCCTGTATCATTGAGTTACTGCAGGATGGGGGTAATCGCTCCTGCAAGATGTCTCAGTCGCCGGACGGAATCAACGGTCCCGTTCCAGGTGCGTGTCCCGTTTCAGGTGCGGTCCCGTTTCAGGTGCGCGTCCAACTCGAGCGTGTCCGCGCACCGCTCCCCCAGCCAGCCGGCAAGCCAGGTGAATTCCCGCCCGAGCACGACGGCCGGCCGCTCGAGACCGAGGCCATCGATCACGCCGCGCAGCCAGATTTCCAGTGCGGCTGCTTCGCTGTCGCGATCAGCCGCCGCAGTCGGCGGCGTTCCGGCCCGCACCTGGTGCTCCGACGGGATCGGGGCGACGACGCACCGGCCGTCGTTGCAGAGCCGCACCAGCGTCAGCCGCTCCTCATCGCTCCCCGCGAGCACGACCACTCCACGGTCACCGCGGCCGCAGCGCAGATAGCGTGTCTCGAGCACGCCCACCTGCACCACGGCCTCGATCATTCCCGCCTCGGTCACTGGCGCATCCGGAACATGTACGACAGCTCCGGCGCCGTGCCGACTTCGGCCCGCATGATCAGGTTGCCGGGCTGATGAGCCACGAGCGCATAGACGTAGCCCGGCGTCGTCTCGGAGTGCATCCAGTAGCCGGTCTCGCCGCCGACCATAATGGACGCGCTGCCGCGATCCACGACCTGTCGTTCAACCACGAGTCGCGCTGTGCCGTCCACCGTCACCCACCCCTGGAGAACCAGCACGCGTTCGTAATCGCCGTCATCGGCCAGCGTGAGAGTGCCGCCCGTCGCCCACAGCGGCACGTCGTGCTCCGTGCCGTTGTCATCGGTCCACGTCTCTTCACCGACCTGCGCCGGCATGTGCCACTGGCCGTCCCACCAGTCGCCTGTGAGATCGTAGACTACGGGGGAGGGTACGGGCTGGAACACGGTCACGAGCGTGGCGCCAACGACGTCGCCAGCCGTCGCACGGATCCGGGTCGTGCCGGCGGTGAGGCCCCGCACGTTGCCGTTCTCGTCCACCACCGCAATCGCGGGATCCTCCACCGACCAGATCACGTCCGGATCCTCGATCGGTCCGTTGCGGCCGTGGCCGGTCAGGAACTGACTGAAGTCCAGCAACTGGTTCACCCAGATTCCGCGATGGGTGGACGAGAAGAACAGGTACATCGGCTCGTTCGCGGGCGGCGGCGCCGCCGTCACCTGCAGCGCGAGCTCACCGGTGACGCCAGCCACTGTCGCGCGAATCGTGACCGTGCCGGCGCTCTTCGCCAGCAGGCTCGCGAACGCCGAAACACCGATCGGCGTAATGCTCGCCACCGCGTCCGCCGTGCTGGTCCACGTCACGGGCAGACCGCTGATCATGTTACCGGCTGCATCCTTCGCGATCGCCTGCAGCGGTGTCTCGTGATTCACCGGCAGCGAGAACCCCGAAGGCGCGATCTCCACTGTTGCCACCTGCGGCGGCGGGGGCGTGGCAGTCACGACCTGCACGTCCGCTTCACCTGCGATACCGTCGATCGTCGCGCGAATCACCGCCTCCCCGGTCGTGTGCGCCGTGACCGTCGCCCAGCCGGGCGTGCCGGCATTCACCGTCACGGCGGTTCCGGTCACGGCCCACGTCACGGCGCGGCCGGTCACCACGTCACCCTCGCCCGTGGCGGCAACAGCCTGAATCGCCGCCGTCTGCCCTGCCTCCAGCACCAGTGTCGTCGGGAGCAGCGTGACAGCAGCCACGACCGGTGCCGCGATCACCGTCACATCGACGGAACCCTTCCTGCCGCCGGACTCCGCCTCGATACGCGCGACTCCGGGCGCGCGCGCCTTCACCACGGCCGAACCGCCGCTCACCTCCAGCGTGGCGACCGCCGGACTGAGCGTACGCCAGAGCATCTGCCCCACCACCACGTCACCGCCCGCCGTAAGAGCCAGTGCAGTCAGGGTCGCCGAGTCGCCGACCACCAGCACCTGGTCTGCGGCCGAGACGTCCACCCGCGCCACACGGGCCGTACCCGTCGGATCTTCATTGCACGCCGCCAGCAGTACTATGGAGAGCACCGCCCACCGCGTCATCGTTCTGTACATGAGAGCCTCCGCGCTCGTTTATTTGTCGCGGAGGAATGTGGCGCTGGGCTATTAATGCCCGATTAAACGGCTCGGACCTGGTTTCCAGGTTCCAGGTCGGCCGCTTCGGCTATCCCTTTTCCCCAACTTCTGATGTCCTGGGAACCGATCCGGGTGCAGCAGGGCGCAGCAGAGTGCAGCAGGGGGCCGATGTTGGGGTGGCCGCACGACCACCAGAGTCCAATGGGTGGAATATGCCGGCGTTTGTGGGGCAGTTCCATGGTCAGATCGGCCTGTCTGGAACCTGGAACCCGGGTCCGACGAGCTGCGCTGTTCCACCGGCTGCCGCCACCCTACTATCCAGCTTACCATCACCCTCGATCGTGAACAATGCTCATACATTTTGCGACCGCCGCCGACCTTCCGGCGCTGACCCCGGACGACCTCATTGCGGCGGACGCACTGCGCTCCCGCGGCGCGCGCGTCGAGCCGCTCATCTGGAGCTCGCCGCCCGCTGCGGAACGTGCCGATGCCGTCGTGATCCGCTCCTGCTGGGACTATCACCTGCGTGAAGCGGCGTTCCGCGCGTGGATCGCTGGACTCCAGAGCAGCAATGTCGTCGTCATCAATCCGCCGTCGCTGGTGCAATGGAACCTGCACAAGTCATACATCGCTGAGCTGCAGGCCGCCGGCATTGGCACGGTGCCGACGGTGTTCGCCGGCAGGGGCGACACACGCACTCTGAGCGAGATCATCAGCAGCGCGAGATGGGAGGAGGCCGTCGTGAAGCCGGCGGTTTCGCTCAGTGCGTATGAGACGTGGCGTGTGAATTCCCGGGACGCCGCTGCGCACGAGGAGCGCTTCATGCAGCTCCGATCAGGCGGCGACGTGCTCGTGCAGGAGTTCCAGCCGCAGGTGATGCGCTCAGGGGAGTGGTCACTGATGTACTTCGGTCGGGCCTTCAGTCACGCGGTGCGCAAGCTGCCGAAGAACGGCGATTTCCGCGTGCAGACGGAGCACGGCGGCTCGGTCGAGACCGATGTTCCGGATCAGCGGCTGATCGATGACGCTGCCCGCGTGCTCGGTGCACTGCCCGAGCGGCCGGTGTACTGTCGCGTCGATGGCATAGTAGTCGACGACGCCTTCCTGGTCATGGAGGTCGAATGCATCGATCCCGTCCTGTTCTTCGAGCTGGACCGTCCCGCGGCAGACCGCTTCGCGGACGAGATCCTCAACCATGCCGCGGACGGAGGCCGTCCATGATATCGCACACGCTACACACGCTACACACGCTACGCACGCTGCGCACGCTCATGCTGTGTCTGCCGCTCGGCGTGGGTCTGCCGCTCGCCATTGCGCAGGCGGCGGCACAGGACAATGACGCGAGCAATCAGGCAGCCATGACACCCGATCAGCAGGTGATCCTCGTCACGGGATCGACGAGCGGACTCGGCCGCGAAGTCGCACGGCGGCTTGCGGCGCTCGGCGCGCACGTCATCGTGCACGGCCGCAATCAGGAGCGCGGAGAAGCACTCGTCAGGGAGATCGAGGAGGCGGGCGGCAGCGCGCGCTTCTACGCTGCGGATTTCGCGTCGCTCGATCAGGTACGGGCTCTCGCCGACACGATCCTGAGCCATTATCAGCGGCTGGACGTGATCGTGAACAATGCCGGCATCTGGCTGAACCGCTCGGATGAGCGACAGCTCAGCACCGACGGGCACGAGCTGCACTTCGCCGTCAACTACCTGGCCGGGTATGCGCTCACACGGCTGCTGCTGCCGCGTCTCCTGGAGAGCGCGCCAGCACGGATCGTGAATGTCGCATCGGGGGCGCAGAGGCCGATCGATTTCAGCGATCCGATGCTCGAGAGCGGGTACAGCGGCGGCCGCGCATATGCGCAGAGCAAGCTCGCGCAGGTCATGCTCGCCATCGACCTGGCGCACGAGCTGGATGGAAAGGACGTCACGGTCGTGGCGCTGCACCCGGCCCCGCTGATGGACACGCGCATGGTCCGCGAGGCCGGTGTGCGTCCGCGCAGCACGATCGATGAAGGAGCCGATGCCGTGATGCACCTCATCACCCGGCCGGACATTGAAAGCGGCTCCTATTACGAGGGTATGCAGAAGGCGCGCGCTGATGGACAGGCCTATGATGAGGCAGCCAGGGACCGGCTGAGGCGGCTGAGCGCCGAGTTGACCGGCATCCCGGCACGGTGATCGCATATCAGTGGAAATCCGGACTCCGTATTCACCAGGAAACCCCGTCGCATGACTGAAGCTGGACGCGCAGAACCCGGCCGGCGGCAGACGGATGGCCGCGCCGATTTCATGTCGGAAGCCAGCCGGATCCTGGCTTCATCGCTGGACTATGCGACGACGCTTCGCCACGTGGCCCAGCTCGCCGTGCCTCAGGTCGCCGACTGGTGCGCGGTCGATCTCGTAGAGGAAGGCCGCATCCTGCGTGTCGCCGTGGAGCACCAGGACCCGGAGCGCGTCGCACTCGTGCGCGGGCTGGAGGAGCAATATCCACCCGACCCGGACGCAACGGTGGGCGCACCGCACGTGATCCGCACCCGGAAGTCACAGCTGGTCCCGTTCATTCCCGACGAGCTGCTGGAGAATTCAGCCCGCGATGCGGAGCATCTGAGGATGCTGCGCGAGCTCGGGCTGCGCTCCTACATCATCGCGCCGCTCGAGGCGCGCGATCAGGTACTCGGCGCGATCACGTTCGTGTACGCCGAGTCGGGACGGACGTATGCGGAGGAGGACCGGCTCCTCATCGAGGACCTCGCCCGGCGTGCAGCGACTGCAATCGACAACGCCCGCCTGGTTAGGGAGATCTCGGAAGGGCGCGAGCAGTCGGAGCAGCAGGCGGTGGAGCTCGAGTCGCAGACTGCGGAGCTCGAGTCACAGGCCGTCGAGATGGAGGAGCAGGCCGCAGAGCTGGAGACGGTGAACGAGGAGCTCCGTGCGGCCGAGGCGCATCTCCGCGCGATCATCGATTCAGCGCTCGATGCGGTCGTAACCACCGACAGCAGGAGCGTGATCACCGGATGGAGTCGCCAGGCGGAGGTGATTTTCGGCTGGACAGCGGAAGAGGCGATCGGGAAGTCGCTCAGCGACACGATCATCCCGCCGCAGCACCGCGAAGGCCATCGCCGGGGGATGGAGCGATATATGGCGACGGGCGAGAAACGTATCATCGGCCGTCGCGTCGAGATCTCCGGAATGCGCAAGAAGGGCGAGGAGTTCCCGGTCGAGTTGACGGTCGCGTCGTCGCAAACTGGAACGCAGACGATGTTCAACGCGTTCATCCGCGACCTGACGGAGGTCAAGCGCGCTGAGAACCTGATTGCGGCCGAGCACGCAGTCACGCGCGTGCTCGCGGAATCGCACACGCTCGATGCCGCCGCACCGCAGGTCCTGCAGGCGATCGGGGAGCGGCTCGGCTGGGCGATGGGTGTGTTCTGGATCGTGGACGCCGGGTCCGACATATTGCGCATCGTCGGTACCTGGCACGAGCCCGGGGCAGAGCTCGAAACGTTCATGGAGGCCACGTCCGGTGGCGCGTTCCGCCGCACGGAGGGACTGCCGGGCCGCGTCTGGTCGAGCGGCGCACCGGCGTGGGTGGATGATGTGGTGAAGGACGCGTTGTTTCCGCGCGCGGACGCGGCCAGGGCCGCTCACCTGCACGGTGCCGTCGCCTTTCCGGTTCGTGCAGGTGCCGAGCTGCTGGGTGTGGTCGAGTTCTTCCATCACGAGCGGCTCCGGCCGGACGAAGATCTGCTGGCCGCGCTGGAAGTGATCGGCGGCGACATCGGTGAGTCCGTGCGCCGGGTCCGCGCCGAGGAGGAACGTGACCGCGCGCTCGCGGCGATGGAGCGCATCAACATGCAGCTCACCGATCGCACGATAGAAGCCGAGGCAGCCAATCGCGCGAAATCGGAGTTCCTCGCGAACATGAGCCATGAATTCCGGACGCCGATGAACGCGATCATCGGATACAGCGGCCTCCTCGAGGGCGAGGTCATGGGGCCACTGGCGGATGAGCAGAAGAAGCAGCTCGCGCGCATTCGCACCAGCAGCAACCACCTGCTCGGGCTGCTCGAGGATGTGCTCGATCTCGCCAAGATCGAGGCGGGCCGCATTACGGTGGAACGGGAGTGTGCGCGCGCGAGCGAGCCTATCGAGTCCGCGCTCGAGCTCATCGAGCCACAGGCACAGCAGAAGGGACTGCACGTCGAAAGTCGCTGCGATCTCGGTCACACGATGTGCTTCTTCGGTGACGTCGATCGCGTGCGTCAGATTCTCACGAACCTGCTGTCCAATGCAGTTAAATTCACGGATACGGGCGGGCGCATCACCGTTACGTGCGGTATCGAGGAAGAGCCCGATGAGGGCGCCACGCTATCCGGTACGGGACCGTGGCTGTGCATCATGGTGGAAGACACCGGCATCGGAATGAGTCCGGAGCAGATCGACTCGGTATTCGAGCCGTTCGTTCAGGCGGAGACCGGCAGGACGCGCACCAAGGGCGGAACGGGCCTCGGCCTCACCATCAGCCGCCATCTCGCCCGCCTCATGGACGGGGACCTGACGGTAGCGAGCGAGGTCGGCGAAGGTTCCTGCTTCACGCTGTGGCTCCCCGCGTCAGCGACCGACGACGCGCCGAGCCCGGACACGGGAGATGACAGTCGCGCAGCGGACGACGACGCGGACGCGCACGCCGAGAGCTAGTGTTGTGATTCAACACTACGTTGTGATTCAACACTACGTTGCGATCCAACACTAGCCTCGCGAGCGTTTCACCGCGTAATCGAGCCCGCCCACACGGAACCAGCGGTAATCCAGCGCATCGAGCGGAACGCGAATGGCGCCGTCCTCGTCGGCGTTCAGCTCCTCGTCCTTCAGGAGATCGGACAGGCGGTCCGAGTCACCATCCTCCAGGCGCAGCTCGAGCTCGTGCGGCGACTCCGCGAAATTGTGGAGCACGAGCACCGCATTGCCGCGCCAGCGGTAGCACATCGCCAGCACGCCAGCCGCTCCCGTTTCAATGATCGTCCACTCGCCGAGGCCGATCTCGGGACATTCCTTCCGCACGCGGATCATCCGCGCCATCCAGTTGAGGAACGAATCGGGATCGCGTCGCTGCTCGGCGACGTTCACGTGCCTGTAGCTCCAGACGCCTTCGTCAATCACCGGATCCGATGTTTCAGCCGCGGTCGAAAACCCTGCGTTCGGTTCGTCGGCCCACTGCATGGGTGTGCGCACGGCAGCGCGCTCCTCCCGGGTCAGGTCGTCGCCCATGCGCAGTTCGTCGCCGAACCGGATGACGGGGGTTCCCGGCAGCGAGAACAGGACGCTGTACGCGAGCTCCTCGTGCTCGCGATCGCCGAGCATTGGCGCCAGGCGACGCCGGATCCCGCGACCGTACAGCTGCATGTCCGGATCCGGAGCGAACCGGTCGAACACGCGCTGCCTGCGTTCGTCGGACAGCCGCCCGAGATCGAGCTCGTCGTGATTGCGGAGGAACTGCGCCCACTGCGCCGTAGCCGGTATGTTCGCGGTTGCGCGCAACGCGTCCATCAGCGGCTCCACCTCGCCCGTCGCGAGCGCGTAGAACAGGTGCTGGTTGACGAAGAAGTTGAACATCATGTGCAGGCCGGTAGCGCCGTCCTCGCCGAAATACTTCGCGTTCTCCTCCGGCATCACGTTCGCCTCGCCCAGAAGTATCGCGCTGCCGCTGCGCCACTGCAGGAACCGGCGGAACTCGGATATGTACTCGAAGTGCTGCTCGCCCTTCTGCTTCCCCGGCACCACCGTCTCGATGACGAACGGCGCGGCATCGACGCGGAAGCCGTGCACGCCGAGCTGCAGCCAGTACCCGAGGATCCGCCGGAGCTCCGTGCGGAGAATCGGGTTGTCCATGTTCAGGTCCGGCTGGAATTCATAGAAGCGATGGAAGTAGTACTCGCGCGCCGCGCGGTCGTACGTCCAGGTGGCCTCCTGCTCGCCTGGAAAGACCATCCCCTTGTTCCAGTCCTTCGGCCGCTTCTTCGACCATACGTACCAGTCGCGGAACGGCGAGTCGGTGCTGCTGCGCGCGTGCTGGAACCATGGATGTTCATCGGACGTGTGATTGATGACGATGTCCATGATCACCTTGATGCCGCGTTTCTGCGCCTGGTGCATGAACTGCACGAAATCGCCCGGCGAGCCGTACCGCGCATCGACACCATAGTAATCGCGCACGTCGTAGCCGTTATCGCGGTGCGGCGACGGCTGGAACGGCCCCACCCACACGGCGTCGATGCCGAGATACTCGAGATAATCGAGGCGGTTGATCATGCCTTCGATGTCGCCGACGCCATCGCCGTTTGCATCGAGGAAGCGCCCGATATCGAGGCTGTACATTATGGCGTTCTTGTACCAGAGGTCGTCAATCATGCGGGAGGCCGTATGCATGTGCGGTGCCGCCGGGCCAGAGAGGTTGAGGGATTGGTAGTGGGAGTGATTTGGGGAGTGGGAGTGGGAGTGGGAGTGGGGTGTCGACGGCGCGTTCCGGCACATGCTCTCGACCACGTTCCCGTTCCCGTTCCCGTTCCCGCTCCCGTTCCCGCTCCCGTTCCCGCTCCGGCTCGCGGTCTCTACTACTGCTTCTTCGGCATGGGGTTCTGCTCGGTCGGCACGGCGACGAGCACCTTGCCCTCGTCGGTTGCGCGGACGCGGGTGGAGCGTGCGGCCATGCCGCGCAGGACGTCGCTCAGGTCGATGTCGAATGCGCCGGCGATCTGCTCGAGTGTCCTGATCGTGCCATTGACACGCTGTGACGCGGCGTTCGCCACACCGGAGCCGTCACCGCCATCGAACACGATCATGCGATCGATGTCGATGCCCTCGATGCGCTTCGCCACGGTGTCGAGCAGCTCGGGCAGCTTCTCGGCCATGAAGATCGCGAAGCCGTTTTCGCCCTGCTCGATCTGCGTGCGCAGCGATTCCAGTGCGAGAGCCTGTGCGCGGCCGCGCTCGATGATCGGTGCGGCTTCGGCCTTCGCGCGCTCCTCGGCGGCCAGGCGGTGCGCTTCGGCCGGTGCGACGACATCGGCGGCGAGGCGTTCCCGCTCGGTTGCAACGCGCTCGCGCTCGAGGTTGCGCTGTGCCTCGACCTCGGCCTGCTCGGCGGACACGCGCGCGACCTTCTCGGCGGTCTCGGCTTCGCGGTCGAGCTCGGCCTGTCGCACACGCAGGCGATTCTTCGCCTCTGCGATCGTGATGTTCGCCTGCGCTTCCGCGGTCTCCGCCTGCTGCCGGTACTCGGCCTGGCGGCGGCGCGTCTCGGCTTCGTTCTCCGCTTCGGCCACCTCCGCCTCCTTCTTCACGACCGCCGTCTTCTTCCGGCCGATCGAATCGAGGTAGCCCACATCGTCGGAGACGTTCTGTATCTTCAGGACGTGCAGCCGACGAAGCTGTCCTCCGCCGCGCGCTCACCCGATTCCGTGCGCTGCACGTAGTTCAGCAGCATCGCCGCAGCGGCAGACGAAGCGATGCCGACGGCGGCCGCGATGACCATCGTCGCGACACCAGGCACAGGTGACAGCCAGTTCAGCACCACGCCCGTGGCGCCGAACGCGAACAGGAAGTACGTCAGGTTCCGGAGCGACAGGATCTTCGCAGCGTGGGCATCGCCGGGATCCAGGTCCTCGACGTCGGCACCGAACAGATCACCGAACAGGGAGGCGGCGAGAATACCGCCGCCGACAATGAGGGCGAACCAGTAGAGAGTCTCCATGGACAGTCTCGGATCGTGGAGGCACTTCGCCGCGGAGGACAGGATCCGGGCGGCGACTTTCGGGGCAGGACGGCCGGCGCGGCGAGAGGAGTGAGCCGCCCGTCATCTGAAATAATATCGCCTCAGGCCGGAGTTTGTGCTACTTGCAGGGCTCCGGCGCCCGACGACCCGGACAGCGGTAGCGGGAGCGCGTGCGCCTCGCGCGCGCGCAGCGACGGCGGTCAGCCGTCGACGACGGCGCCCCGCAAATGGTTCGGTACGGCCGGCCAGGCCGCCACCTGCTGCCAGGTGGTGCCGCCATCCTCCGTAACGTGCAGCCCGCGTTCGTCGGCGGCCCAGATCCGCCCATTCGTGCTGTCGGGCGTGAGCAGCGGTGCGATCGTGTTGGGCGGGTCGGGCCAGGCGGCGGTGACGCGCTCCCAGTCGCCGCCGCCCGCGCGGCGATACAGTCGCCCATCCGAACGGCCGGCGACATACGCCGTGCGCGGCCCAGACGCCGCGGAGACGACGATGGTGTCGGGCCGGCCAGGATCGATTGCGACGCTCCGCAGATAGCCGACGTCGAGCCCGTCACGCGGTCGCGACCATGTCGCTCCTGCATCCTCGCTCTCGAAATATCCGTCACCCGCGGAGACGCGCAGCGTATCGGGTGCGGACGGATGGATCGCGAGCTCGTGCGTGTCGTACGGGCCGCCGGTGACGCGATCGTGCCACGTGCGTCCCCCGTCATGCGATGACACGAGCGCACCCGCCTCGATCGCGACCCACAGCCGATCCGGCTCCGAGGGATGCGGCGCGATCCAGCGCACGTGATGTGTCTCGGGTCGCGGCGGAAACGCCCACTCGGACGACGATGGCAGCGACTCCATGCTTTCCATGCGCTCCCACGACTCGCCTCCGTCCACGGATCGCCACAGCTCGCTGGGCTCCGTGCCCGCCCACACGACGTCAGGCGTCGTCGCGAGCGCCATGATCAGGCGTCCGTCGAGTCCGGCGGGGACCCAGCTCGTACCGCCGTCTTCGCTCCGGAAAACGCCACGGCGGCGCACGCCGCACCACAGCCGTCCCGCGACCAGGGGATCGGCCGCAAGACACGTCGGCCGTTCCGCGAGTCCGCGCGCCGTGGCGAGGTCGCCGCTCTCGGGATCGACGACGATCACCTCACTGTCCGTTGCGACGACCACTCCCATGCCCACCTCCCTTCAGACGCCGAACGAGATGCCGAGATTGCGTGCGGTCGCGAGTCCGGGCTCATCGGCCGATACCCGCTTGATACGATTGGCGACTTCCGCCAGCGGCACGGATGTGAACCCCGGCGGATTGAACGCCACCATGACGCCGGTCTCGCCACGGTCGAGCGCACTGACGGCGGCCGAGCCGAACCGCAGGCCGAGCACGCGGTCGAACACGTTGGGCGCGCCGCCGCGGATCACATGACCGAGCGAAACCGAGCGTGCTTCCTTGCCCGTGAGCCTGGACAGGTCGGTGGCGAGCTGCTCGGCCAGACCGCTGTAGCGGCCGGTGCGTTCCGATCGGACCGTCTCGCCACCGGCAGGGCGCGCGCCCTCGGAGCAGACGAGGATGTGATAGCGATGTCCATCCTCCTCGCGGCGACGCATGTGCGCGGCGAAGATGTCGATGTCGTAGGGGAACTCGGGCATTGCGATCATGTCCGCGCCGCCGGCGATGCCGGAGAACAGCGCGATCCATCCGGTATCCCTGCCCATCACCTCGACGGTGAACAGCCGCTGATGCGACTCCGCCGTCGTGTGCAGCTTGTCGATCGCGTCCGTCGCGTTCGCGACAGCGGTGTCGAAGCCGAACGTCGTCCACGTGCCTTCGACATCGCGATCGATCGTCTTCGGCACGCCGACCACTCGAATCCCGGTGCGTGCCACTTCGTCCGCGATCTGCATCGTGCCATCGCCGCCCACCATGATGAGTGCGTCGATGCGATGACGCCCCAGCGCTGCGACGACATCGCCGACTCCGTTCACGAACGGATTGCCGCCGCTCGCAGCGCCGAGGATCGTGCCGCCCAAGCGCTCGATTCCGTGCGTCCGCTTCTCGTCGAGCGGGTCCATGGTGTCATCCTCCAGCAGCGCGCGGAAGCCCTCGCGCAGGCCGAAGATCTCGTGGCCGCGCTCCCGCGCGGCGGTCGTAGCGGCCCGAATGACCGCGTTGAGGCCGGGCGCGTCACCGCCCGATGTGCTGATCGCAATTCGCATTACATCAATACAGGAGTCAAAGGGAGTACGGGCGCGGTCGCTGCAGGATTCGCGCTTGCGCAGCGGCCGCGGGCGCGTGAGGATACCGTCCACAGCCGTCGACCTCAAGTGCGTCATGTACATGTCCCGTGCGCTCACGTGCGATCGCTGCCGGCGGCGCAGCTCGCATCTCGAATCAACCGGAGGTGGAATGCATGAGATCATCGTGCTTCGCGTCGTTCACGTGCTGGGTGGATTGTTCTGGGTCGGAAGCGCGCTCTTCAATTCGATCTACCTGTTTCCCGCGATGAAGAGTGCGGGTGCTGCGGCGGGAGCGATCATGGGGAGCATGCGGCAGCGGCATCTGTTCATCGTGGTGCCGGGGATCGCGCTGCTGACGATCCTGTCCGGCGTGCGGCTCATGTGGATCACGTCCGCAGATTTTTCGGCGGCCTACTTCCAGAGTGGCCGCGGGTCGACGTTCGCATGGGGCGGCACGTTTGCGATCGTGGCATTTCTGCTCGGAGTGTTCGTCGGCAGGCCGACGGGAATGCGCATGGGAACGGTTCAGCAGGCGCTGGCGAACGCGACGGACGATCCTACGCGAGGCGAGCTGTCCGGTCAGCTGGCGCGGCTCAATCGCAGAAGCATGATCATCGGCTGGACCGCGAATGCGCTGCTGATTCTCGCCGCGTCATTCATGGCCGCTGCCCGTTACGTCGTGTAATCGCGCCGTCGCTGAAGGTCGCAGCCGGTCACCCGCGTTCGCCTGGAATTCTGCTTCCGCACCGGGCAGCAGACGCGGGGATCGTCAGACGTCGATGTGGCGACCTTCGAAGGGGCGGCCTTCGGAGGGGCGGCTTTCGGGAGGGCGGCCTCCGAAGGGGTGCCCGTCGACGCGGCGGCCATCGAAACCGACCATCTGGATGCGGCGCGACGCGACCAGCTTCTGCATCCGCCCCTGCACGAACCGCGTGATCAGCGATCGTGTGCCTGGTATCAGCAGCGCGATGCCGGTGAGGTCGCTCAGGATCCCCGGCGTGAGGAGCAGGACACCGCCGATCAGGACCAGCAGGCCATCGATCATGTGGTCGACGGGCATGCGCCCGGCGGCGATCTCCGCCCTGATCTGCTGCACGACCTTCACGCCGGCAGCCCGGGCGAGCATGGCGCCCGCGACGCCGGTAACGACGACCAGCGCCATGGTCGGCCAGAATCCGAGCAGTGAACCGAGCCAGACGAGCAGCGCCAGTTCGGCGATCGGTATCGTTATGAACAGCAGCGCCAGTCTGGCCGCCATCTGATTCTTCCTCTCCGGAATTGTGATCCGTACGCATGGTCGCCGCTGTGCGCGTGGAGGCGTGCGGCCTTGTTGGTGTACCCGCGAACGGCTGTGGGGGTGCGCGGACGCGGAACCCATTCTGCAGAACGGCTCATTGGAGCATCGATGTGGCCGAGGGCGCGGATACTCCAATGCGGCTCTGCGACATACCAATGGCACGGCGAGCCGTTCTGCAGGATGGGTTCCGCGTCCGCAGGGGAACGTCTATTGCCCCGTGACTGACCAC
>DATABQ010000416.1:0-2068 GCA_036259495.1 Longimicrobiales bacterium
GAACGGTCCCGCGTGGATGAAGTCGACGACCGCGCCGCCGCGGAACAGCATGTCCGCCGCATTGCCGGAGCCACCCGCGATAAGCAGCGCGAACCCGGCCGCAAACCGGCGGCTGCGGGCACCCACCTGCACCGATAGCGCGATGACACCGGCCAGCGCCAACAGTCGCACGGCCACGACGAACGCAGGGTCCAGCCGCCCGGAGCCGGCGGAGAACGCCAGCGCATCGTTCCGCTCCACTCCCAGCATCAGCGCGCCCAGCGGTACCGCCGCATTGTCCAGTGTCTCCAGCGCCCACGACTTCGTCGCCCAGTCCAGGAGGAACGCCGCGGCCGCGACGAGCACCGCAAAGCGGAGTACGTCGTGCGCGGCGAGCGCTCGGAGCAGGCGGACGAAGGCGGAGATCATGCTTGAGCCAAGAGCAGGGATCGGGCCAATTGGTCCCGACCCCCGATCGCTGGTCCTGCGCGCGTCTGCCGGCGATCGCCGGGGGGCTAGGAACGTCAGCCGCCGCCCCTGACGTCGCCACGACCGCACCGCCGCCACAGCTTTGTAGCGTACCTGCCACTGCACAGAGGCCACGATGACGACGACCTTAGCGCCGCGCCGTTCACCGGCCATTGCCGCCGGACGCGGAACCCATTCTGCAGATCGGCGCATCCAGCCATTTCGATGGCTCAGGCGCCGCGCCTGAACAGTCCGGGGCTGGACGTGCTCCATCCCTCCTGAGAACGACCTGGCGCCGGTCACCATGGCCCGGGACAGCGGAACGCCCGTGTGGGTCAATCTGCAGAATGGGTTCCGCGTCCGAGAGGTGGTCCCGATCCTGCACATTCCCCCCTAAACCAGCCGCTCACAACAACTAGCGGCATCGCAGCAGCAGCAGGGAGCACAGACATGAAGAAGTGGCACCTCGCCGCAGCGGTCGTCGTCCTGCTCATCGCGACGGGCGTCGCGTTCATGAGCACGCGACCAGCGGAAGATCTGCCCACCGTCTCGTTCGAGGAAGCGACGATTCGCATGCGCATCGACATCAGCGATCGCAAGCTCTACGTCGAGGAAAACGGCAGTCCGATCGAGTCGTACAACGTCGCAGTCGGTACGGCACAGCATCCGACACCGCGCGGATCATTCGCAGTGCGTCGCATGATCTGGAACCCGCGGTGGGTTCCGCCGGATTCGGAGTGGGCGGAGGGCGAGGAGGTGCGCGAGCCCGGCGACCCGAAGAACCCGATGGGCCGCGTCAAGGTCTTCTTCAAGGAGCCGACGTACTACATCCACGGCACGAATGCGGAGAGCAGCATCGGAACCGCGGCGTCACATGGCTGCGTCCGGATGCTGAACGACGACGTCATCGAGCTCGCACGGTTGCTGATCGATCGCACCGGCACACCGGTCGAGCCGGGTCTGATTCAGCGGCTGATCAATCGTGTCCGGCAGACGCGCGAAGTCGGTCTCCAGGAGGCTGTGCCGCTGCGCGTCCAGAGCTGAACGGACTGGTTGCGGGATCGGGAGTGGGAGTGTTGATGGGGGTGGCGGTGGAAGAGGGTGTGGCCGGATGCACTCCACCCCCTGACCACTCCCACTCCCCGACCACTCCCACCCCCTCACCCAGGCCGATCAACACCCCCACTCCCAATCCCACAACCAATCCTCTACACGGTCAGAACCACCTTGATGCACCGATCCCGCTTGTCGCGGAACGTCCGGTACGCCTCCGGCGCTTCCTCGAGCGGAACGCGGTGCGTGATGATGAACGACGGATCGATATCGCCGTTCTGGATCTTCTCGAGGAGCGGCCGCGTGTAGCGCTGCACGTGCGTCTGCCCTGTTTTGATCGTGAGCCCCTTGTTCATCGCTGCGCCGACCGGGACCTTGTCGATCATGCCGATGTAGACCCCCGGTATCGAGACTGTGCCGCCCTTGCGACAGTTGATGATCGCTTCGCGCAGCGCGTGCGCACGGTCGGTACCGAGTCGCACCTTCTGCTTCACGTTGTCCACGACTGAATCGACGAAGCCGGCGCCGTGTGCTTCCGTGCCTACTGCATCGATGCAGCGATCGGGGC
>DATABQ010000417.1:0-2108 GCA_036259495.1 Longimicrobiales bacterium
GCGACAATCAGCTGCTGGGCGTGTTCTTCCGCTGGAAGAGTGCTCCTGCGGGGTTCGAGGTCTACGGCGAATGGGCCCGCGACGACCATTGGGGCACGTGGACGCAGTTCCTCCGCAACCTCGACTCCTCGCAGGCCTGGGGGCTGGGGCTTCAGAAACTGATCCGGCGCGGCGACAACGCGCTGCGACTCAGTGCCGAGTTCACGCATCTGGCCGATGCGCTTCCCGTGCGAATCGCGGGCCGCGGAGGTCCGATCGCATTCTACACGAACACTTCCGTCCGACAGGGCCACACGCATCGGGGGCAGATGCTCGGCGCTCCGATCGGCACCGGTGGCGAAGCGCTGTTCGTCGGCGGCGACTATTTCTGGCGCGCCGGCCGCACGAGCTTTTCCGTGGAGAGGGCACGCTACAACGAGGACGCCTACACGGTGTCCTTCGCTCCGACGTTCCGCGCGGGCGCTCGGGACACGGAGATCTCCGTCCGAGGCGGCCATCTCGCCACCGTCGGAGCGCTGTCCGTCGATGCGGAGGTCGGGTGGAGCCTGCGCTATAACATGAACTTCCTCGGCCTGAGTAGCATCGAGCCGGGCGAGCCGTATCGTCGCGATCACAACCTGAGCCTGCGGCTGGGTCTGCGCTGGACACCACCGGGAGGCTGGCCATGAGGTCGGTCGCCGCGGTCCTGTCGATCGCTCTCGCGACAGCAGTTCCCGCCGCTGCACAGATTCCGGGCATAACGCGAGCCCCCGCGGAGCCCGCCGAGTCGTGCAGTGTGCGCCTGAGCGGCTCGGACTTCGTCGGCCCTTCCGCCGACGTGGCGCGCATGCTGGATCTCCTGCAAACGGAGTCTGAGACGTCGTTTCTCATGCGACGGATCTCGGACCGCTACATCTCGGATGTGTGCGCTGCGCCCGCGGCGATGAGTACGGCTGCGCGACACCTGTCGCTGCCGGCGCCGCCGTCGCACGGCGCAGCTCTGTTGCCGACCGACGTCCGTGTGCTCTACAACGGTACGTATCCGCGGGACTGGAACGATGGCGTGATGCACGCCGGCGCGGGTCTGTCGACCAGCCTCACGGCCGGCGCCGCGTTCCGGTGGGGTATCGTGGAGGCCGCGATCGTGCCCGTTCTGACGTGGCACACAAACGCCGGACATACCATCACGCCATACGCAGATCCGGAGACCTGGTCGCCGTACATCCATCCATGGCACGGTCGCTTCATTGATCTGCCTCAGCGCTTCGGATCCGATGCGTACGGCGATGTCGATGTCGGACAGACCTACCTGCGAATCAGCGCTGGAGGTGTGCGCGCGGGCATTTCCAACGAGAACCTGGCGTGGGGGCCGGCTCGACGTAATCCGTTGCTGCTGAGCGGGACGGCACCCGGATTCGCGCACGTGTTCGTCGAATCCGCACGCCCGCTCGACGTATGGCTCGCCAATGCCGAGTTTCAGTTGTTCCGCGGCCGCCTCGAGGAAAGCGATTACTTCGATTACGATCAGGCGAACGACAGGCGCGCCCTTGCCGGCGCCCTGGCTACGCTGCGTCCCAAGGGCCTCGACGGCCTGTATCTTGGAGCCGGCTACCTGCACATGCAGACGTGGGAGGACAACACCTCCGCGGCAGACCTCCTGTTGGCGCCATATGTCGGACTGAATCCTGATTCCGTGGGGCTGCCGCGGGACATCCGCCTGTTCAGCCTGTTCATGCGCTGGGCATCCGCACCGGCCGGCCTCGAGGTTTACGGTGAATGGGCGCGGCAGGACTCCTGGAAGCACTGGGTACGCCTGCTCAATCGCATCGAGATCGCGCAGGCGTACACGCTCGGACTGCAGAAGGTGATACGACGCGGCGAGACTGCCATCCGCTTCAGCGCGGAGATCTCGCATCTGTCGGATGCGCTGCCTCACCCAGACCTCGGGCGCGGCGCCGTCACGTACTACGTGAGCCCTCACGTTCCCCAGGGACATACGCATCGCGGGCAGCTGCTCGGTGCGCCGATCGGTCCCGGCTCCGAATCGCAGTTCATCGGCACGGACGTGTTCTGGCGCTACGGCCGAAGCGCCTTCTCCGTGGAGCGCGTCCGCTACGATGACGACGCAT
>DATABQ010000418.1:0-1608 GCA_036259495.1 Longimicrobiales bacterium
GCGTGCAGTCGCGGCTGCCCAGTGAACCAGCGGCCGGTCACCTGCGAGCAGGCGCGCCGTCTCCAGACTGTAGAGCATCGTCTGACCGCGCCGGTCGGGCACGGAGCGGGCGATGCCGCCAACCACGAGCCGCGCAGGCTCCCGCGTGAGCCCGCCGAAGCGAACGGTGTCGCCGACCGCCACCTCCAGCGCCCGCGCGAGGTCGCGCGTGAGCACGACGCTGCCAGGACGCTCGAGCACGCTGTGGAGCTCGCCGCCGCCCGCCAGTTGAACCGCGCCAGCGAGCGGGAACGCACGGCTGACGCCGATTGCACGGCCGACCAGCTGCACGCGGCCGCTGCCGCTGCCGCGGATCATTCTGCCATCGTCCGCGGCAAACGTCGCTACGCCGCTGAGCACGCCCTCGCGTACGAACGATGCGAGCAGCTCGCGCTGCAGCTCTGTGACGCTGCCGGACGTGCTGCGGATCAGAAGATCGCCGCCGAGCTGGAGTCGCGGCTCGACATTCGTCGCGCGGCCGACCACGTGCGCGAGCAGCTGCATCGCGACCAGCGCCAGAACGCCGAACGCGATGCACACGATCGCGAGCAGCGACCGCTGACCTCCGCGCCTGAGAGAGCGCGCCGCGTATGCTGCCAGGAACCGCGTGCTCATGACATGACGCCCGTGCGCGTGTCGCTCATAAGAAGACCGTCCATCATGTGCAGCACGCGATCCGCACGCGCGGCCACATCCGGGTCGTGCGTCGCGACGAAGATCGTGACCCCCAGCTCCTCGCGCAGACGCGCGAACAGGTCGAGCACCTGCTCACCCGTCGTGCTGTCCAGGTTGCCCGTGGGCTCATCCGCAACGAGCAGCGCCGGCCGCGTCACGAGCGCACGCGCGATAGCCACACGCTGCTGCTGGCCTCCCGAAAGCTGGTGCGGCCGGTGATGCCGGCGGTCCGAGAGCCCGACCAGCTCCAGCATCGCACGTGCACGCTCCCGGGCGGAACGATGGTCCGGCCCCGCATACAGCGGCGCCTCCACGTTCTCCTGCGCCGTCAGTGCACCAATGAGGTTGAACGACTGGAAGACGATGCCGATGCTGCGGTTCCGTATCAGCGCGAGCGCATTCTCATCCAGATCCGTGATGTCCGTACCATCGATGACGATGCGGCCAGCCGTCGGGCGGTCCAGTCCCGACACGATCCCGAGCAGTGTCGACTTGCCGGATCCGCTCGGACCCGTCAGTGCGATCCATTCGCCTGCGCTCACGTCGAAGGTCACGCCGTTCAGAATCCGCACTTCGTCGCCGCCGAGCGGTAGACTGCGGTATATGCCCTCGGCCCGAACCGCGGGCGTGGTTCCATGCGTCATCGCTCTCGCCAGCTTTTGGAAGTGCTGCTCGTCTACAGTTGTAACTTAACCGATCGAGAAGCATGTACGAGGGTGGTGCGCCGGTTGTTTCCCGCATCGCTCACCTCCTCACCCGCGGACGATCCAGCGCGCGATACTGCACCGCTTCCGCGATGTGCGCTGTCGCGACGCGGTCGTCGCCCTCCAGATCGGCGATCGTGCGTGCGACGCGCAGCACTCGATGATAGGCGCGCGCCGACAGACCGATGCG
>DATABQ010000419.1:0-4203 GCA_036259495.1 Longimicrobiales bacterium
CGCAGCGCAAACCGCCCGTTGATACGCCCCGATCACATTGGACTCTGGCGCTCCGTCGCACCAGGCGACGGCGCAGTCTTCCTCCCCGAACACTGGGTGATCATGACACGCACGAGCACGGGACCCACCACACGAACTCGAGCCGCAATCCTCGCCGCTGCGGCACTCCTCGTCGGCTGCTCCGAGCTTCCGCCGGAGCCGCAGCTCGCGGTGGCGGGCACGGACGACCTCGTCCGCGGCCTCGCCAGCGTGGTCGACGTGACCGCGACCATGAGTGGCGGCGAGCACCTCTTCCAGCTGTCGGACAGCGAGATCGCGAGCGGCTGGACGACATTCCGGTTCGCGAACGCATCGCATTCCGATCATTTCGTTCTGATCTACCGGGCGCCGCAGGAGGCGATCGATGCCGCGGCCAGCGCGGGCGAGTCGCTGCTCGAGCACTGGCACGGCGCGATCACGGTGCCGTTCCAGGAGGAGTTCAATCCGTACGTCGCGGGCGACATCACGTATGACGCGTTCGTCGGCAATCTCGTCGGTGCGATCTCGGCGTCCGCACCGTGGTTCTTGGCGCCGGGTGCACCGGCCGTGGGCGGACCCGGTCTGACGGCTGCCGGTCGCACATCGAAGACGACGGTGCTGCTCGAGCCCGGCACCTACATCATCGAGTGCTATGTGAAGCACGCGAACGAGCAGTTCCACTCGTACAACGGGATGCTCCAGATGCTCACGGTGACGGACGAGGTGTCGCGCGCGCGCGCGCCGAGGGCGACGGCCGAGCTGGAGCTCTCCTCGACCGGAGGCATCCGGATGCCCGACGACATGCGGCCCGGTATGCAGACTATCGCGATCCGCTTCCTCGATCAGAAGCCGTACGAGCACCTCCAGGGTCACAACGCGCAGCTGGTCCGTCTGAGCGGCGATGACCCGGCGCTGCTGGACGAGCTCGCGGACTGGATGGACTGGCGGGCGAAAGGCTCGCTTTCGTTCCGCGCACCCGAGGGTGCCGAGTTCATCGGCGGCTCGATGGAGATGGGTGCGGGCGGCACGGCGTACTATACCGTCAACCTCACGCCCGGCGACTATGCGTGGATCGCCGAGGTGCCGGACCCGGCCTCGAAGAACATGCTGAAGACGTTCAGCGTGCCGTCATCGCGCGGACGCGGACGCTAGAGAAGTACGCTAGAGAAGTACGCTAGAGAAGTACGCTCGAGAAGGACGACGGAGAAGTACGACAGAGAACTACGACAGAGAACTACGACAGAGAAGTACGACCGAGAAGCACGACGGAGTTGCAGGGCGAGGCCGGGCGGCGTAGGCTGTGATGTCGCCGCCCGGTCATGCCTTCCCACCTTATCTCACCGCGATACGATGACGACGATGCTCGACTCGACGAACACTGACACGTTCCGCGACCGCATCGATGGCGAGCTCATCCTGCCGTCGGATCCCGCCTACGACACTGCGCGCAAAGTCTGGAACGCGCGGTTCGATCCGCGGCCGGCGGCTCTGGTGCGATGTCGCAGTGCAGCGGACGTGGTCGCGGCGATCGAGCTCGCGCGCGAGCACAGACTGCCTGTGTCGGTGCGCGGCGGCGGTCACAGCTATGCGGGGCTCGGCGTCGGCGATGGTGCGCTCGCGATCGATCTGTCGCCGATGGACGACGTGGTCATCGACGCAGAGGGACGCACGGCAACGGTGGGCCCCGGCGCGACCTGGGCCGACTTCGACCGCACCGCGCAGGCACACGGCCTCGCCACGACGGGCGCGACCGTGTCGAGCGTCGGCGTCGCCGGATTCGCGCTGGGAGGCGGCACCGGATACCTCGCCCGCCGCCACGGCCTCGGCGTCGACAACGTGCTGTCGCTGGAAGTCGTCACTGCGGATGGTCGCGTGCTGCGCGCGAGCAACGACGAGCACGCCGACCTCTTCTGGGCGCTGCGCGGCGGCAGCGGCAACTTCGGCGTCGTGACATCGTTCGAGTTCCGGCTGCACCCGGTCGGACCAGACGTCGTGACGGCGCAGTCGTGGCACCCGATCGAAGACGCGCGTGCCGTGCTCCGTTTCTATCGCGAGTTCATGGAGTCCGCATCGGAAGATGTCACCGTGTACGCGTTCGCGCTGCGCGTGCCGCCGGTGGAGCCGTTCCCCGCAGAGCATCACGGCAGTCCGGCGCTGGCGCTGGTCGCGTGTCACTGCGGCGATGTCGAGGAGGCCACGAAGTCGCTCGAGCGACTGACGACGTTCGGCAATCCCATCCTCGCCGGCGTGCAGACCGTGCCGTACACCGCGGCGCAGCAGGCTTTCGATGCGGGCATGCCGGACGGCCTGCGCTGGGACACGCGCGGGCACTACCTCAATGAGCTGGACGAGGACGCGATCGAGACGTTCGCGAAGCACGTCGAATCGCTGACGGGGCCGTATACGGCGGCCTACTTCGAGCCGCTCGGCGGCGCGATCGGCAGGGTCGCATCGGACGCGACTGCGTTTCCGCATCGCGACGCGGCCTATGGGCTGCACATTCTGCCCGGCTGGATCGAGGCGTCGGACGGCGACGGTGCGATGCGATGGATGCGCGAGCTCCACGATGCGATGGCCCCGCACGCGACCGGCGGTGTGTACGTGAACCTGCTCGGTCGCGACGAGGCGGATCGTGTGCCGGCGGCGTACGGGGCGAACTACGCGCGACTCGCCGGGTTGAAGGCGAAGTACGATCCCGGGAACCTGTTCCGCGTCAACCAGAACATCACGGCTGGTTGAGGACGGGCCCTTCCTTCGCCGGCAGCGACCGGAGGTACGTCCAGATCGCATCGATCTCGTGCGGCCTCGCCGTTCCGATCGCCTGCCACGGCATCCCGACGAGCTGCTTGCCTTCCGGTGTGCGACCGGTCTTGAACACGGCGCGGAACTCCTCGAGCGACCAGTTCCCCGGGTTGCCGCCCGGCGTGATGTTCGGTGCGGGCGGCATACCAGGCTCGATCGGCTGACCGCCGGTCAGCTCGAGCCCGTGGCAGCCCGTGCAGAGGCGCGTGTAGTAGTGGCCGAGTGCGAGCGCATCGTCGGGAGCCGGCCGATCGAGGTGCTTCGCGTCGGGATCCGCGGCCATCAGATCCGGCTGGGACGGCACCTTGCCGAGTGCGACCATCATGCGGCCGACCGGTCCGAACGCACGTGCAGGCAGCTCCCGCTCCACTGCCGGCAGCGACCGGATCCAGGCGAGGATGTCGGCGATGTCCTGATCGCTGAGATAGGTGTACTCGGCGGACGGCATGATGAACAGCTTGCGACCGTCGCGCCCGATCCCGTGCCGCATCGCGCGCTCGAACTCCTCGTCCGTGAATGCGCCTTCGGGCGACCCTGCCGTGAGGTTCGGCGCAGCCACGCGGGCGAACGGCATCCCGTCAATGAGCAGCTTGCCGCCCAGGTCCGGCGAGTGGCAGTCGGTGCAGCCGAACATGACGGTGTACCGCGCGCCCGCGGCCGCATTGCCGATCGAGGCGTCGAACGCATGCGATGCGACGTCGTGTCCGGCGCCCACAGCCGACGCGGACATCCCGTACGCGCCGCCCAGCAGGAGGATGACGAGCGCGGCAAATCCGCCCACGCCCATTCCGAGACGTCGCTGCCATGTCTTCATGATTCACCCGGAGAAAACGGTGTAAAACGGCAGGGGTTTCCCGGCCGGTGGTTCCATGGCTGTAATGTGGGAAGCGGCCGGCGGGGACGGTCATGCCGTGGTCCGTCGGCCAGGATCCAAGATAATGAGCGGCTGGTGAACTGTCACGGGTGTCGAATTCGGCTGTCCGGTCAGTCGGACTGGCGCCTTTCGAGCCGGTCCACCCGCACCGTCAGTTCGGCCATCTCGCGACGCAGCTCGTCCGTCTGATCGGCGCGGCCGCGCAGCTCGCGCAGCTCCGACCGGATCTCCGCTATCTCACGCGTAACGTAATCGCGCAATTGGGCGGTTTCGTGCTCGAGCCGGGTGACTCGCTCGGTGAGCACGTCCACCCGCTCGCGCAGATCAGCAATCTCGCCACGGAGCTCGGCACGCCACTCCAGGAACTGCGCCTGCTGGAGCTCGAAGTAGCGATCAGCGCGGGCGAAGCCAGCGTCCATGCGTTCTTCCATGCTCGCGAAGCCCGCCTTCATCGTATCGGCCAGTCCCGCGATCGCGGCGCTCGTTTCAGAATCCATGGTCTCGAAGAT
>DATABQ010000420.1:0-2625 GCA_036259495.1 Longimicrobiales bacterium
CCCGTCACCTCTGCCGGACTCAGCGACATGGACCCGACTTCGAGCATGTAGATGAAGGGGAAGCGGCGCAGCTCCGGATCATCGAGGGCCAATGCATTCTCTGAGTGGAGCGCATCCACATTCGTTAAACGGCGCAGCACCGTCAGGAACTGCCGATCCGCCTTCGGATAGTCCGTCGACCAGCTCCCGCGGCCCCACCGGGCGCGATAATCGGAGTAGATCCCGCGCGTGAACGTGAACGCACGCCGGACCGCCGGTACGGGATCCTCGAAAGACTGGAGCGGAGCCGTCTGCACCGGCGCCGGCGCGGCGGCGTGACCTGCCGCCGCACTGCCCGCGCCCCGCTCTGCGCTCGAGACAGAGCCGGCGACGACAACGATACCGCCCGCCAATGCGGCAGCAGACAGTGGAAGAAACGGGAACGGCCGCACGGTGACTCCGGGTGAAAAGTCTCGGCGGGTGACGCTTCTCTGCGTGGGATTCTCTCCTATACTAACGCCGCGGCACCACGTTCCCAAACGGGGACGGGCAGACGCGGCGACGGGGCGATTCGCCGGCCGGGCGGTGTGATTCCAGCGCGCTTTACAAATCGCGGCCACCCTTAGCATGTTGTATACAGTGGGTCCTCGGCATCTGCCGGAAAAATCCTCACCTGTATCGGAGCATGCAATGAAGCGAGGCAGCAGAGCCCTGTCCGTGATCGCGATTGCCCTCGCCGTCGGGACGGCGAGCTGCGCACGGCAGGCGGCAGTCGCAAGCCCGGCCCCGAGGGGTGCCGGTCAGGACAGTGCGGGCGGCGGCCGCGGCAACGCGGACGCCCCGCGCCCCTACGCGCGCGTGATCACACCGGAAGCGGAGACGAAGGAAGGGCTGTTCCGGGTCCATCGCATCGACGAGAAGCTCTTCTTCGAGATCCCTCGTTCGGAGCTGAACGAGGACATCCTGGTCGTGCAGCGCACTGCGGCGGGTGGCAACACGAGCGGTTTCTTCGGCGGCGGGCCGTCACGCGTGGTCGAGTTCGATCGCGAGGGTGACCGTATCCTGCTGCGACAAAAGTCGTACGGCATTGTGGCCGACACCGTGGACGCGATCGCGCAGGCGGTGAACGCACTGAACTACGGTCCCATCATCGCATCGTTCGACGTTGAGTCGTGGGGAGCGGACAGCGCCGCAGTCATCGAGGTGACGAAGCTGTTCACCACGAACATCAACGAGTTCGCGAGCGTCCCGGGGCTCCAGTCGGAGCGCAGTTACCTGGAGACGTTCCACGTCTTCCCCGAGAACATCAATGTCGAGGCGACACAGACGGGCAATCAGCCGCCGCCGCAGGGCTCACCGCCCGGCTCGCGGCCGAGCACGGTCACCGAGCGGACGAGCTGGAGCTTTCTGAAGCTGCCGGAAGATCTCATGGACCCGCGCCTCCACGATCGGCGCGTCGGCCTCGGCTCGATCCAGCACGTCGACTACAGCCGCCCTGAGCACGAAGCGACCACGCGTCGCTACATCCGCCGTTACCGACTGGAGAAGCAGAACCCCGCGGCTGAGATCTCCGATCCGGTGGAACCGATCGTCTTCTACGTCGACCCCGCAACACCGGAGTGGCTCGTTCCCTACGTGGTCCAGGGAGTGAACGACTGGGAGCCTGCGTATCGCGAAGCAGGATTCAGCAACGCGATCGAGGGACGTCTCGCCCCGTCGCCGGCCGAGGATCCGGACTTCTCGATGCTCGACGCGCGCCACTCGGTGATCTACTGGCGGCCATCCCCCGTAGCGAACGCGACGGGCGGCCAGCTCGTCGACCCGCGCACGGGTGAGATCATCAAGGCCGAAGTGAACATGTACCACAACGTGATGAACCTGCTTCGCAACTGGTACTTCACGCAGGTCTCACCGCTCGATCCGCGCGCGCAGTCGCTTCCGTTCCCGGACTCTCTCATGGGCCGGCTCGTACGCTATGTAGTGGCCCACGAGGTCGGTCACGCGATCGGGTTCCCGCACAACATGAAGGCGAGCGCGATGTATCCCGCCGACTCCATCCGCAGTGCATCGTTCCTGCGCCGCATGGGCGGGCACGTCGCCACGCTGATGGACTACTCGCGCTTCAACTACGTCGCGCAGCCGGAAGACAACATTCCCGTCGAGCTGCTGGTCCCAGGAATCGGGCCGTACGATCGCTTTGCGATCATGTGGCAGAACAAGCCGATCCCCGGCGCCGACACGCCCGATGAGGAATGGCCGACGCTCGACAGCTGGTCGCGCATGCAGGACACCATCCCCTGGTTCCGCTGGAGCACCACGGATGCGACCGCCGATCCGTTCGCGCTCACCGAGGCGGTCGGTGACGAGGACGCCGTCGAGTCGAGCACGCTCGGCATGCGCAATCTCGAGCGCGTCGTCGGCTCACTGCTGCGCGTCGCCGAGCAGCCCGGCAAGCCGTACGATCTGCTCGACGAGCTGTACAGCAATACCGTTTCCCAGTGGGGCCGCTACAACGGCCCCGTGCCGTAGCGTTCCCAGGTCTCGGCGCCGCCGATCATGGCTGCGACGTGGCCGTTGTAGCGGCCCCACTGGGAAACGGTATTGCTGTACAGCTCGTCGAGCAGATCGTACGGCTTGCCGGGCTGC
>DATABQ010000421.1:0-10790 GCA_036259495.1 Longimicrobiales bacterium
ATGCGTCGACTCTGCCGATCCCTTCAGCCACCCGTGCCCCGACTCTGCCGATCCCTTCAGCCACGCGTCGAGCTCGCCGATGCTCGCGATCGCATCGGCAGACAGTCCGTACGCGCATGCGATGAGTCGGTCCAGCTCCGCACGGTCCTCCTGCCGGATGTCACGGGCGTCATGTGCGCGCCGGGAGATATCGGCGATGCGGTCCGCAGTCGCACCATCGCGCCACGACCGCGGCAGCGGCAGCACGGCCATTGTCCACGCGAAGAATCGGAAATGCGCGTCCTTCGCACGTTCCGCGATCGCGCGTGCGAACGTGCGCACCGGCAGCGAATTCAGGTATCCGGCGAGGATGAGCGCATCGCGCTCGCACAGAGTGGGAATGAAGTAGACGGTGTTCATGGGAACTACCGGCGTACAGAGGCCGGTGACGCCGCGCACGTTCGCGGGCACGGCCGCGGCACGCAGATCGGATGCGAGGTCCGACCACACGACCTTGTGCCCGAACATTCCGGGTGACAGGCGCTGCAACGCGCCAATGCGATCGGCCGGATGACCGAGACTCTGTGCGTGCCGGCGAAGGAACGACGCCAGGCGACGCGGTGCTGCCGCGGCCGGATCGTCATTGCGAGGCGTCCAGAGCACGTGGCGCTCGACCTCGAAGCGCCACGGGTGAACGTCGGTGCCGCGCAGAACGGGCCGTAGTGCGGACGCCTCGACGTAGCCGCTGAACCGTCGTCGGTCCGTTCCCGTGCGACGGTAATACCCCTCCGTGCGGATCCGCGCGAGATCGCCGAGCTTCGGCTCCACGTCCTGAACGACCAGGATATCGTTCGCGCCCGTCATCGCCCCGCGCCTCACGCGCAGGCCGGACTCGCCGACCGCGCTTCCGGCACGCTGCATCGCACGGAACGCGGCCACACATTCGGGCGGTGCCAGCAGCCACGGCGAGCGGGGGTCACCGGGTCTGAGCGGAAGATCTTCCGCACGCATCGTGAACTGGAGGGCGGCGCTCTCGCCCCGCGTCATTCGCACGCGCACTGTCGGTGTCGACGCGCAGTGCGCTGACGCCGGGAACGACACGGACTCGGAGGAAGGCGCGGACACCGAGGATGCCGCGGCCGCGTGCGGCTCGACCCGCTGCGCCACCAGAACGGCCGTGAACGCGTCCGCATCGAACACCGCGCGCTGATCGAGACTGTGGTCGTCGATCGATGCAATGCGCGACTGCGCGAGGAGCAGCGCACGCGCACCGCCAGGCGCCAGGGATCGGATGAGCTTCGCAGGGAGCACCATGCCCATGGTGCCGCCATCGCGAAGGAGGCGCAGCGATCGCTCGAGAAAGAGGAACGCCAGATCGACCTGTGCGCCCGCGCCGTGCGGCGTCGCGGTCAGAGCGGCGGCGTGAGGCCAGCCGGCGTCGCGGCAGACGCGGTAACGTTCGCGCAGGAGCTGTCGCACCGTCGGCGGCCAGTTGTGTGCGCGCACCCATGGCGGGTTGCTCAGTACGACGTCGAACCCGGACGTCTCGGCGAAATGGACGCGGAAGCTGAAGAACGGAAGCGCGCGAGATCCGCGCAGATCGGAGCGGAACGCCTCCATCTCCTTCAGGCGCGATGACACAGCGGACAACCTCGAGCGTGCGGCGATCGCGGCGGGTGCCGGTGCACCGAACAGGTCGACATCGGCGGCACGGGCGCGGAGCTCGCGCACATCGTGCTCGAGGCCGCGGTGCAGCGTGTCCAGCCACGCGCGCGCGAGTCGCGTCTCGAGCGACACGAGCGAGCGCCGCAATGCGGCTCTCGACTCCGGCGCGGACGTGATGTACTCGCGCGCGGCAGGCTCGATCTGCGACAGCAGCGGGCGCAGGTCCGGCGGTGCGGCTGTCGTCATTGCACGGCCGGCGAATGCCGCACCGATGTCGAGCGGATCGACCAGTGCATCGCCCTGCCGGATCCGCCGGTCCAGGTTCGGGAGCGGCGGCACCTCGCCGACATCATGACAGCGCGGAATCAGCGAGAGCCACAGCCGGAGCGAACAGATCAGTGCGGCGTCCTCGAGCAGGTCGACGCCGTGCAGCGACTCGGCCACGATCCGGCGCCGGCGCGCAATTGCGTCCGTCGGGTCGCCGGCGTCGCGACACGCGCACCCCTGAGCAGCCTCGAGGCGCGCGAGGGCGCCAAGCAGAAATGCGCCCGAGCCGCATGCCGGATCCAGAATGCGCACGCGTCCGGCAGCACGCGCGATTCGTTCATGATCGCGATCCGTCGCCTGGGACGGCTCACCGGCCAGCACCTCACGCACCGTCCCGGACGGAACGCCGGCTGCCACCGAAAGGTGCAGCGCGAGAGTCTCCACTACGAGCGCGTCGACGGCTGCCGCCGGCGTGTAGAACGTACCGGTGCGGCTGCGCCGATCGCCGGGCATCAAACCCTCGAAGATGCGCCCGAGCATCTCCGGATCGATGCCGGCGCCGATGCTGTCGTCCCCCGCCGTCGCGGCAAACTCGGCGGTGGTGAACCGGTACTTTTCGAGAAGAGCATCGAACACGCCGATCACCACGTCATCCTCGAGGTCGAGCGCGTTCCGGTCGTGTTCCAGGCGATGCTTCTCGAACAGACCGCCGTTCAGGTACGGCAGCGCACCCAGGGCGAGCGCACGAGCCGTACGACGCTCCGGGCGCCGGTTCAGCACGCCGAAGAACAGTGTGCGGAGAACCGACCGATAGAACGTCCCGGCCGTGCCCCTCCGCCTGCGCCACCGCGCGAGCAGGCGTGGCAGGAACGCGGCGTCGCCAGCGAGCAGGCCACGTCGCTGGAGGAAGTAGAGGAACATGAGCCGGGACAGCAGGAGCAGCGCGAGTGCGTCGCGCTCCGCCGTCGCGTCCGCGGGGAGTCCCGACCATGCACGCGCCACGTTGTCGCGCACACCCCTGATGTCGCGGAAGAAGCGCGCGGTCAGTCTGCGCCGGTCGAGCGCGCAATGGATGCGAAGTGCCGCGGCCGTTCCGGACTCGCCAGTGACGGCCGCGAGCTCGCGCAGTGCATCGATGTCGCTGTGCCGCACGGCGCGCGGCTCCAGGACGATGTAGCGCAGCCCGTCGTGCAGCGCGTCGCAAGCGACGACCACGCGACGGCGGCCCGGCTCGCTCACCAGCAGCAGATGATGCAGCACCGGCTCGGCATTCCGTACGCACCGGCTCAGCTCCCGCAGCATCGGCGCTGCGAAGGCGGTGCGCAGCTCGACCACATGCACGCGCAGCGTCTGATGCACTGATGTGCTGAGTGTCCGCACGTCCACGCGCAACATCCTCGACGGCTGCTTCCGCAATGGTGCGGTGAAGCCGAGCAGGCAAAGCAGCCTGTTCAGACCGCCGCGCCTGGCGATGCCTTCGGCTATGGATCGGATCTCGTCGTCGTTCACGCCGTCCAAGAAGCGGCGAACGGCGGGGCGCTTCCATGGCTGGACCGGCCGACCTCGAGCCCGGTCGGATCAGCATGCGCCGCCGGGTCACGAACCGGGAGCGGCGGTCGCGACTTGCCTCAGTCGCGCGACTCCGGCAAGCTGCACGGATGAATCGAATGTTCTATCGCATCACGGATGGCATGCGCATCACCGTGCAGCCGCGCTACGCAGCGGATCACTCGGATCCGTCGGAGCCGCGTCACGTGTTCGTCTACCACATCCGCATCGAGAACGTGAGCGACCAGACTGCGCAGCTTACGTGGCGTCACTGGGACATCCACGATGACGCACTGCTCGAGGACACGCAGGTCGAAGGCGAGGGTGTGGTTGGGGAACAGCCGGTGCTGGGGCCCGGTGACGTCCACGAGTACGAGAGCTTCTGCGTGCTGCGCGGCGAAAGCGGCTGGATGGAGGGGTGGTACGAGTTCGTGCGGCCGGACGGATCGAAGTTCCGCGCGGAAGTCCCGCGCTTCAACCTCATGACGGGCGCGTAGCTGCGGAGCAGACAAGCTCCGCAGCCACGCACATCCGTCAGCTCGCGCTGAGCCCGGCGGCCATCGCTGCGCACGTGCTCGCGGCGTCCCGGCCGAGCGTGATGCCGAACAGTCGCTGTACGATCGTGGCGCGGCGATGCAGCTGGCTCGGCAGCATGGGCGCACCCATGGACATCTCGAACAGCGCCTGCTCCGATGGATACCTCACGAGTGACTTGCGCGAGGCCTCCAGCCACTCGGCGTAGTCGCTGCCGTGGCCGAACACGACGCTGTGAGGATTCCGGCAGCCGGCGCCGACCTGCACGGTCCTGAGACTCTCCCAGCGCATGCCGCGCGGGATCGCGTCGTTCGTGGTCATGGCCATCGAACGGCGCAGCAGCGCATCCACATCGCCCTGCACGTACAGCGCGCGCGTGACCTGCTCCATCCGCTCGATCCCCTCCTGCGGCCTCAGCAGCGCATCAGCCTCGCCGTGACGGTCGGTGGCTCGGTACAGGGACTGCAGCGCGGCGGCGCCGTTGGCGGCGATGCTGGTGCCGACCAGCACGTCGATCAGCGTCGGCCCTTCACGCATCACCAGGAGACCGATCGAGATGACTTCGCGGAGTGTGGTGTCCGCGGCCGCGGCGTTGCCGCGCGACAGCTCGAGGATGGCCTTCGCCGTGTGGAACTGCGTCGCATCACGCAGACCGCTGAAGCGGGCCACAGGCAGCTCCAACAGCGATGCGCCCGCCAGCTGCGTCGTGTTCCAGCGCGCGCCGGCGATGTCGGCAGCGCGTGCGCGCGCCAGGCGTGACAGGTCGGCGAGTGCGGGATACTGCGCGATCCGCTCGAGGTATGCGATCTCTTCCGCCGTCAGCGCGTCGGCGCGCGGGATGAGCTGAGTACCGAACGCCTCCAGGTTCGGCATGGTCACAGGCTTCGACTCACGCGGCCAGGGGTCGTAGCGGCGGACCGGCTCGCGCTCGAGCGGGCTGAGCGAGGCGCTCGTTCCGGTGAACGCAAGCGCATGCAGCACGGCGCCTGCCTCCGTTGCCGACATCTCGTCGGTCGTGGCGACTGCGTAGGGCTGCAGCATCGACGCCTTGGCGATACGTGCTGCGGATGACGCGATGCGCGGTATCGCCATCTGGCCGACCGCAGGACCGATCGCGCTCGTGAGCGCGAGCGTGGCGATCGGCACGGGCAGCATGATCGCCAGAACGATGAACGCGATCGCGACTGCGCGCGCGGGCGTGGTGCGATGCGTTGCAGGCGTCAGATGGATGAGCCGCGTCGCGCGGTCCGCGCGCCATTCACCGACCTCATCGAGCAGCTTCGATTCGCTGGTCGTCTCGCGCCGCCATGCGCGCGCCATGCCCCGCGTGGTCCGTGTCTCGAACACGTCCGCGAGCACGGCAGCCATCATCATCATCCCACCCGGCACGAGCACGAGCGCGCTCAGACCACCGCCACCGCCGATGACCCCGCGGCCGGCGAGGATCACGCCGAGCGTGAACGCGACAGGAATCCAGATCAGCGATGCGGCATACCCCGTAACCGCGACGACGCGTGCGGCCAGCAGCATGCGGCGGTCGCGCTCCGGCAGAGACGAATACTGCCGCGCACCCTGAAGCAGGAACCCGGCGTCGTGTCGCGCATCACTCAGTACGTACGCGACGGTCATCCAGTCGTGACCGCGCTGCACGGCCTTCGCACCATCGAACAGCATGCGCGTGAGGCGCTCCATTCCGGCCAGCAGGATCAGCAGGCCGGCGAACGCCGCGACGACCGGGATCCACCAGCTTCCGCCGAACAGGCCAATGCTCCAGAAGCTGTGGGCGCGGGCGACGGAAACGAACATCGGCGTCACCATGATGCCGGTGCCGGCTGCAAGCAGCGCTATCGCGCGCCAGGCGAGGCCCTGGAGGGCTTCGAGTCCGGGCGGCGGCCAGCGCAGCGGCGTGCTTTCGCTCGTGTCGAGCGATGCGTCCTCGAGGTAAGTCTCGGCTTCGTACATCTGGCCTCTTCGGATTTTCCGGTGGATGAGCGGCGGCATGGAGAGCACGGATGTCGCGCCGCGTGTCGGCAGGTTGTCTGGAACTATCGCGCCACGAAGCCTAACGATGTGGAAAACTTCCGATGTGGTGATGTGGCAATGCGAATTTGTCCACGCCGGACCCGGATCGGACCTTCGTAGATCGAAAAGATTCCGGGAGCGATGGAAAATTTGTGGGTAGCGCCGTCAGGTATCGCGCTCGGTAGTCGACGAGTTCCGTATCGGCCATGCCTCGGCCAGGGTGGCGCCGCCTACACGGCTGAAGTCGACTGTACGGATCGGGAACGGAATGGTGATTCCCTCCCGGTCGAACGCTTCCTTGATGCGCATGACGGCTTCGCTGCGCGCCTTCAGGTAATCGGTCTCGAGTGCGAACGGAATCCAGAAGCGGAGCTGAAAGTCGATGGAGTGGTCATTGAAGCGGGTGTAGAAGACCTCGACCTTACGTTCTACAATGCGGTTGGGGATATCGGCAACGGAACGACTCGCGACGTCGGCCGCCTTGCGCAGGTCGTCACCATAGGACACGCCGACATCGATGTCGACGCGGCGCAGTGTGTACGCCGTGTAGTTCACGAGCGGGTTCTTGAAAACCTTGCTGTTTGGCAGAATGACAAGCTGTCCGCTGAACGTACGGATGATGGTGGATCGCAGGTTGACGTCCTGAACGACGCCGCGGTACTCGTTCGTCTCGACAATGTCCCCATCCGTGAACTGGCCGCGCACGGCGAGGAACACGCCGGAAATGAAGTTCTCGGCCGTGTCCTGGAACGCGAAGCCGAGGGCGAGTCCGATAATGCCGGCGCCGGCAAGCAGAGATGTGACGGTTCGGTCGAGGTTGAGCACGTCGAGCGCGAAGAACACGCCGGCGAAGAGGACAATGACGAATGCAAGCGTTCCGATGAGGTGATTGACGTCGGCTTTGCTCGATATGCGACCGAGCACGCGCCACGCGACGCCGCGCACCACGCGCGCGAGTATGAGGAAGATGGCGAAGATCAGGAGCGCCGCGACGATGTTCGGCAGGTGCGTGATCAGGCCTTCGATCCAGTTCAGGACCTTGGCCTGACTATCCTCGAGTGCGGACCGGAAGTCCAGCTCCGCGATCTGCTCGCTCACACCGCTCGTATCGGCAGCCTGCATAGTGCCCAGCAGGGGGCAGGATCCGGACCATCCAGCAGGCAGGCGGCTGGCGCCCGGCCGTCGAGAGCACCACATTGCCCGCGTGCGGCCCGCTCACGGCCGCTGCCGGACCTTCCCCCGGACCGACACGTCCGACCGCAACATTTCACGGAGGAACCATGCGCGCCGTACAGCGCCGAGTCCTGACCGCAGCCCTGCTGTTCACAATTGTGGCACCAGGCGATGCGCGCGCTCAGCAGCGCGACGATGTGGAAGACACACCGATTCCCACGATCGCCGAGAAGACCGAAGACATGCAGCGCATTGACGGCTTCATGCCGCTCTACTGGAGCGAGCGCGATGGCAGGATGTGGCTGGAGATCCCGCGCCTCGACGAAGAGATCCTCTACTACGTGTCCCTCCCCGCCGGCGTCGGCCACAATGACATCGGGCTGAACCGCGGCGATCTGGGTCCGAGCTACGTGGTGGAGTTCGAGCGCGTTGGTCCGAAGATCATGATGGTGCAGCCGAACTACGACTTCCGCGCGACGACTGACAACGCGATGGAGCGGAAGTCCGTCGAGGACGCGTTCGCGCAGTCGATCATCTGGGGGTTCACGGTCGCTGCGCAGACGGGGGACCGCGTGCTCGTCGATGCGACGGACTTCTTCGTGCGCGATGCGCACGGCGTGATCGGCACGCTCCGACGTGGCGATCAGGGCACGTTCCGGATGGACGAGTCGCGCAGCGCGTTCTACATCGATCGCACGAAGGGATTCCCGAAGAACACCGAAGTCGAGGTGACGCTGACGTTCACCAGCGATGCGCCGGGCGGCCTGGTGCGCAGTGTCACACCGACGCCCGCGGCCGTGACGGTGCGGCAGCATCACAGCTTCGTGGAGCTGCCGACCGGCTACACGCCGCGGGAGTCGGATCCGCGGGCGGGCTACTTCGGCACGAGCTTCACCGATTTTGCCGTGCCGATCGGCGAGCCGATGACGCAGCGCTGGATCGCACGACATCGCCTCGAGAAGGTGGATCCGTCGGCACCGGTGAGCGATGCGGTGGAGCCGATCGTCTACTATCTCGACCCCGGGACACCCGAACCCGTACGCAGTGCACTGCTCGAGGGTGGGAACTGGTGGCAGCAGGCGTTCGAGGCGGCGGGCTATCGCAACGCGTTCCGGGTGGAGATGCTGCCCGACACGGCGGACCCGATGGACCTGAGCTACAATGTGATCCAGTGGGTGCACCGCTCGACACGCGGCTGGAGCTATGGCAGCTCGATCACGGATCCGCGCACGGGCGAGATCCTGAAGGGTCACGTGACGCTCGGCTCGCTGCGCGTACGGCAGGACTACCTGCTGGCGGAGGGTCTGCTCTCGCCGTACGAGACGGGCGATGAAGTGCCGCCGGAGCTGGAGGCGATGGCGCTCGCGCGGCTGCGCCAGCTGAGTGCACACGAGATCGGGCACACGCTCGGTATCGCACACAACTACATAGCGAGCACGCAGGGCGAGGGCGGCCGCGCGAGCGTGATGGACTACCCGCACCCGCTCGCGCAGCTCACGAGCGATGGCGACATTGATCTGTCGAACGCGTACGACCAGAAGATCGGCGAGTGGGACAAGCTAGCGGTCGCATACGGCTACCAGGACTTCCCGGCCGGCGTGAACGAGGAGGCCGCGCTCGACTCCATCCTGGATGTCGGCGCGCGGCGTGGTCTGACATTCCTGAGCGATCAGGACGCGCGGCCGGTCGGCAGCGCGCATCCGCAGAGCCATCTCTGGGACAACGGCGCGAACGCGGTGCGCGAGCTGGAGCGGATGCTCGAGGTGCGAGAGGTCGCGCTCGAGCGGTTCGGCGAGGGTGCCATCCGGAGCGGACGTCCGCTGGCGATGCTGGAGGAGGCGCTCGTGCCGCTGTACCTGCATCATCGCTACCAGACGGAAGCGGCGGTGAAGACGGTGGGCGGCGCATATTACAACTACGCGCTGCGTGGTGAGACGGCGAACGAGTACCGCCGCGTGCCGGCGTCGGAACAGCGCGAGGCGCTCGAGGCGGTGCTGAGCACCATCACGCCCGCAACGCTGAAGCTGCCGCGAAGCGTCGTCGATGTGCTGCCGCCGCGGCCGTACGGCGTGGGCGGCTCGCAGGAGCTGTTCGACCGCTACACCGGTCTGGTCTTCGATGCGGTCGCACCTGCGGCGAGCGCCGCGGACATGTCGCTGTCGCTGCTGCTCGAACCGCAGCGCGCTGCACGGCTGGTGCAGCAGAATGCGCTTGACCCGTCGCTGCCCGGTCTGGCGGACGTGCTCGAGACGAGCACTCGCGCGATCATGGATCCGGATGTCGACGATGCGTACGAGGCGGAGATCGCGCGGGCGGTGCAGCGCGTGTATATCGATCGCCTGATGACGCTGGCGGAGAACGCGCCGATGGCGCAGGTGCGTGCGCTCGCGAACTACGAGTTGACGCGCGTGCTGGAGCGGGCGCTGCCCGAGGGCGGGGACGCCGCGCAGGCGGCGCACCGGCTGGCGATCGCTGCGGAGATCGGTCGGTTCATGGAGCGACCGCTGGAGCCGATCCAGCCACGGCCGGCAGCGCCCGGCGTACCGCCCGGCCAGCCGATCGGGATGCCTGCGATGACGTGGACGTCGCTGTCGTGTGACTGGTAGTACCGCTGCCCGGGACCCGGATGCGGGGCCTCCCTGGCCCCGCGGTCTGGGGCTTGCCACAGAAACCGGCGAACCCGAGCCCCTTTTCGTCGGATCCAATGACTGATCTCCAACAGGCGGGACCGTTCGCGGCAGCGGGCGAGGTCGCGGCCCTGTGCCGCGCGAGGGACTGGTCGACCACTCCGCTGGGCCCGGTTGAGCAGTGGCCGGACGCCCTGTCCAGCGCGGTGCGCACGTGTCTCGAGTCGCCGTTCCCGATCAATCTGTGGTGCGGCGATGAGCTGGTCCTGATCTACAACGACGCATACCGGACGGTCCTCGGCAACAAGCACCCGGCGGCGCTGGGCCGCCCGGGGCAGGAGGTGTGGTCGGAGATCTGGGATGACATCCGCCCCATGTTCGAGCGCATCCGGGCGGGCGGACCCGCCGCGTATGCAGAGGACGCTCCGTTCGTTATCCGGCGGGCGGGAGATGACCGCAGCGCCGGTGACCGGGAACCAAACGCGTGGTTCACGTTCGCGCTCAGTCCCGTGCGTGACGACCGTGGCGAGATCGTCGCCATGCTGAACATCGTTTCGGAGAGCACGGGGCGCGTGCTGCTGGAGCGTGAGATCCGCGGCGCGCGGGCGGCGGCGGAGCGGGCGGAAGCGCGTCTGCGGGAAGTGTTCACGCAGGCTCCGGCGTTCATGGCGGTCGTGCGCGGGCCCGAGCACGTGTTCGAGTACGTGAACTCGTCGTATTACCAGTTGACGGGCAATCGGGATTTGATCGGCCTGCCCGTGCGGGAAGCGCTGCCGGAGATCCGCGAACAGGGCTTCGAGGAGCTGCTGAACGAGGTCCTCGCCACCGGCGTGCCTTACGTCGGGCGCGAGATCCCGGTGCTGATCGCCCGCTCTCCGGACACCGAGCCGGAGCAGCGCTTCCTCGATTTCGTGTACTATCCGATCACGGAAGCGGATGGCACGCGCACTGGCGTCGTCGCACATGGATCGGACG
>DATABQ010000422.1:0-4099 GCA_036259495.1 Longimicrobiales bacterium
GACGGCGCGGCGCTCCCGCCGCAGCGACAGCACGCGCTCGGCGGCGAGGGGTCGCTGCCGGGGTATCGTCTGTTCGAGTTCGACTGCGGCGCGCGCACGACCAGCGTCGATGTCGGCGGCGACACGTTCCATCCCTACTACGGCTGCGATCGCATGGCGCTCGTCCAGCTCGAGTATCAGGCGGGGTTCCCGTTCGCACGCCGCGTAAGCGAGGCGCTCGGACTCGGCCCCTCGCTCGGCTACCTCGCACGCTGGGTCGCGTTCTTCGACGCCGGCCGGGCATGGAACGAGCCCGGCTCGCGCGACGGCCGGTTCGGTGGTAACGACGACTTCTCTGCCGACGCAGGTCTCGGTATTCGTCTCGGGCCGCTCGGCGGGTACTGGACCGTACCACTGTCGGGGCAGGGCCACGGGTTCAATCTGTTCGTCCGCATCGAGCCGCGAATCTGATGCAGCTCGCGCTGATCTTGGCTCTGGTTTCCGCGGCGAATGTGGCGGCGCAGCCTCCGCCGGACGATTCCACGCAAACGCAGCAGCGGCCGCTTGCAATCGTCGCCGACGCCGCGAACGGCCATCGACCCATCGTGCGGGTGGGGCCCGTGCTGGCCGAGGACGAGCTCGAGGAGGCCGCGACGTCCGGTCTGCCGCTCCGTGTGCGCGTGCGGGTAGAGCTCTGGAAAGACCGACTGTTCGATCAGCTCGTCGACAGCACGAGCTGGTCGACCGTGGTCGTGCATGAGCCGATCAGCGAGCAGTTCTTCGTTCGCTCACTGCCCGCGACACGAGGCTCGCGTCGCGCATCGAGCTTCGCATCCGCCCGCGAAGCGGTCGAATCCGAGTATGTGCTCAGCATGAGACCGCGGGGCGAGGGGCGCTATTACTACACTGTGTCGCTGCAGATCGAGACGCTGTCAGTTTCCGATCTCGAAGAACTGGAACGATGGCTTCAGGGTGAGCTGCAGCCCGCAGTCAGCGGGGAGCGATCCGTACCTGGCGCCATCGGCCAGGGCGCGAAACGGCTCATGCTCCGGATCCTGGACCTGCCGGAGCGCAGGTACGAGGCACGGACGGGGCGTTTCCGAATCGACTGACCAACAACGGCGCGGAGCCACAGGCCCCGCGCCGTTGTGCCGAGCTGCGGTGCTGGTCCCGAGACCCTGCCAGGTCATTCAGGAGCTCGCTCCGCGTGCAGTCGCTCAGCAGTGCGACGTCGGATCAGGTCGATTCGGAACGCTTGCGCGCCGCACGTGCTGCCGATTCACGCTGGGTCGCTTCATTCAGACGCTCGCGCGCGCGATCCGCATCCTGCTCCGCTTCGCCCTCGTGCTGCGCGAGCTTGCCCTCGCGCTTCATCTTCTTGTCGCCGAGAAGCTCGCCGACGCCTTCCTTGACCTTGCCTTCGACGTGCCTGGCCTTGCCATTGATATCATCCGCCATATTTGCCTCCTGTTGTCGATGAAACCGATTGACTTCAATTGGGCAAGGTCCATGCCCTGACGGTGCGGCTGGCATATGACGTGCACCCGCCCCGCCTCATGGATCGTACTGAAGAAGCTGCCGCCGGATCTGCTTCGCGGGGCAGCCATGGCACGCGCCCGGACACACCCCCGGGGACTGGTGCCCCGGAGCCGCCCGCACCTGCACAGGGTGAGGGGCAGGATGCCGACCGCGCGCTCCGCTCCGAGCTGGAAATGGCGCAGCGCCGCGCAGCATTCCTGTCTGAAGCCAGCAGCATACTCGTTGCCACGTCGTCCGACTTCGAAGCGACGCTGAAGGCGCTTTCCCGCCTCGCCGTCTCGCGCCTGTGCGATTGGTGCGCGATACACAGCTTTGATGGCGGCAGACTGGAGCGCGTCGCGGTCACACACAGTGATCCACAGCTGGACGGTCCGCTCACCCACCTCGTTGACGACGCGCTGACCGATCAGTGGCGTCGCACCGTCATCAGCGTCGCGGAGACGGGCCGTTCCCAGATTCAGGATCGACTCGACCCGGATGCATGGTTCAGGCTGGGTGGTGCCGACGACGGGCTGATCCAACAGATCGCGGAAGGCACGGCGATGATCACGCCGCTCACCGGGCGCGGCGATGTGCTCGGCGCGATCACGTTCGTCGACAATGACCAGGATCGCGAATTCAACGATCAGGATCTCAGCCTCGCCGAAGAGCTCGGCCGCCGCGCAGCCATTGCACTCGATAACGCGCGCCTTTATCGCCAGGCGCACGAGGCGAATCGCGTCAAGGCCGATTTCCTCGCCGTCATGTCGCATGAGCTGCGGACACCGCTCAACGCGATCATGGGCTACACCGATCTCCTCGACGCGGGCGTTACGGGTGACCTCAACGATCGTCAGCACCATCAGCTCGATCGGATCCGCACCAGCGCACGGCACCTCCTGCAGCTCATCGAGGAGATCCTCAGCTTCGCGCGAATGGAAGCCGGCGCGGAAGAGGTGCAGCTCGAGACGGTCCGTGCCAGTGAGATCCTGCGCGATGCCGCGGCCGAGATCGAGGCGTTGGCGGAGTCGAAAGGACTGTCGCTCAACATCGAGACGGCAGACGATGACCTCGTCATTAGCACCGACGCGGCCAAGGCACGACAGATCCTGATGAACCTGCTGTCGAATGCGGTCAAGTTCACGGAGAGTGGCGGCGTCACCCTGCGTCTGCGCTCGGACGAGAAGTGCGCGTATATCGATGTGATCGACACCGGCATAGGTATCCCGCAGGAGCAGATCGAGCGCATCTATGATCCGTTCTGGCAGCTGGAACGGCCGAACACGAGACGCGTCGGAGGCACTGGCCTCGGTCTGAGCGTCTCGCGTCGCTACACACGGCTGCTGCGCGGAAACCTCGATGTATCGAGCGAGGCCGGCCGTGGAACGACCGTGACGGTTTCGCTTCCCCTGCAGCCGAACGCCCGTTCTTCCGCAGGAGCCGGACGTCCGCGCTAGCCCGGGCGTGTGCGCACTGGCCGTCGCCGCGTGCGCACCCTCCGTCGCCCGGCCCGCACTCTCCGTCGCCCGGCACGCACTGGCCGCCCTTCCGCGGCGGCTGTATCCTTGCCGTCGGACTGATACCCGCGCTGCACGGAGGACTCATGCGCGATGCGGACGGCGCCGCGCTCCGCTCCACCCTTCTCGACATGTTCGCCGGACCGTTCGATGAGCCGGCACCAGACGATGTGTTCAACGGCGTCGCGTTGCGGGTATTCGAATACCAGTTTCAGCGTAACACTCCATACGCTGCCTTCTGCGAGCGCCGGGGCCTCACTCCCGCGACAGTGGGTCACTGGTCACGGATACCTGCCGTGCCCACGGCCGCCTTCAAGGAAGTCGCGCTCGTAAGCGGCGATCCCGCGGCTGCCGAAGCCGTGTTCCGCACGAGCGGAACGACTCACGGAGCCGAGCGGCGCGGGGCGCACTACGTCCTCGACACATCATTGTATCACGCGTCGCTTCTCAGCAGCTTCGCGGCGTGTCTTCTGCCTGATGGTGCAGAGCTCCGCATGATCTCGCTCGTTCCGCCCGCGCACGAGATGCCGGATTCATCGCTCGCGCACATGATCCGCATTGTCATCGAGCGGCTCGGCTCCAGCGGTAGTCGATATTGCGCCGACATTGACCGCGGAATTGATGTGGAGCAGCTCGCGCAGGCGCTGCGCGTTGCCGAAGCCGATGGCGAGCCGGTGGGTCTGCTCGGCACCTCCTTCGCATGCGTACGCTGGATGGATGAGCTCGTCCGCACGGGTGAGCGGTTCCGCCTGCCTGTCGGGTCGCGCCTGATGGACACCGGCGGATACAAGGGCCACGGGCGGCAGGTCGATGAGGCGACGCTGCGAGACATGTACGGCAAACTGCTCGGGCTGCGACCCGAGGCCTGCGTCAACGAGTACGGCATGACCGAGATGCTCTCCCAGTTCTACGATGCCTCGCTGCGCGACGCGGTTACCGGCCGCAGCGGCGAGCCGCGCAAGCTCGTCCCGCCGTGGGTTCGCACCCGCATCGTGGATCCTGAGACGCTCGAGCCCGTACCCGTCGGCACGCAGGGTCTGCTGCAGCACTATGACGCAGCCAATGTCGGCTCGGTCATGGCCATC
>DATABQ010000423.1:0-12811 GCA_036259495.1 Longimicrobiales bacterium
CTCGACGGTGGCTAGAATCTGGTCCGTCGGTATGCGACTGTTGCCGGACACCTCTACGGCGCCGACCGCCACGCCTGTCGGCGGGGTCGGCTCCTGCCCTGCCGCCACTGTGGGCGCAACGAGCAGGGCCGCCGCCAGGGCGGCGGCCCGCAGGAGGTGTCGATTACGATACACCTGCATTCAACTCACGTCTTGGTTGAAAGAACGCGGAATTCGAACTTGTCGCCCTCGGGCGTCACGTCCACTTCGATCTCTTCGCCGCCGGGGAACTCCCGCGCCAGGATCCGCTCCGAGAGCGGGTCCTCGATATAGCGCTGGATCGCGCGGCGCAGCGGCCGGGCACCGAACTTCTCGTCGTACCCCTTCTCGACGAGGAACGCCAGCGCGGCGTCCGTCAGCGTCAGCTTCAGGTTCTCCTCCGCCAGCCGGTCGTACACTTCCTTCAGCATGATGTGCACGATCTGCGAGATCTGCTCCCGGTTGAGCGGGTGGAACACGATCACGTCATCGACGCGGTTCAGGAACTCCGGATTGAACGCGCGCTCGATCTCGTCCTTCACGCGGCTGCGCATCGAGTCGTACGCGGTCGTCTCATCCTGCTGATGGAAGCCGAGCGCGCCGCCCTTCGTGATGCCGCGTGCACCCAGGTTCGACGTCATGATGATCACCGTGTTCTTGAAGTCGATCACACGGCCGTAATTGTCCGTGAGACGACCCTCATCCAGCACCTGCAGCAGGATGTTGAACACGTCGGGATGCGCCTTCTCGATCTCGTCGAGCAGCACTACGCTGTACGGCCGGCGACGGATCGCCTTCGTCAGCGTGCCGCTGTCCTCGTAGCCGACGTATCCCGGAGGCGCGCCGATCAGACGCGACACGGAGAACTTCTCCATGTACTCGCTCATGTCGACGCGGATGAGCGCGTCGCGGTCGGCGAACAGGAACTCCGCCAGCGCACGCGCCAGCTCCGTCTTGCCGACACCGGTCGGCCCGCTGAAGATGAAGCTGCCGATCGGCCGGTTCGGATCCTTCAGACCGGCGCGGCTGCGCCGGATCGCGCGGCTGATCGCCTTGATCGACTCTTCCTGACCGATCACGCGGCGGTGCAGCTCCTCCTCCATGTTCACGAGCCGCTCCGTCTCCGCCTGCTTCAGGCGCGACACCGGAATGCCCGTCCAGCGGCTCACGATAAAACCGACATCCTCCTCGTCGATCACCGGACGGTGACTCTTGCGCTCCTGCTCCCATTCCTCCTGCTTGCGCCGGATCTCGCCCTGGAGCTCACGCTCGCTGTCGCGCAGCTCCGCCGCCTTCTCGAAGTCCTGGTCGCGGATCGCGCCGTCCTTCGACGAGGCCAGCTCCTCGAGCTTCTCCTTCAGGTCGTTCACCTCCGGCGGCGGCACCTGCGTTGCGAGACGCGCACGTGCGCCCGCCTCGTCGATCACGTCGATCGCCTTGTCCGGCAGGAAGCGGTCGGTGATGTAGCGCTCCGACAGACGTGCAGCCGACACGATCGTCTCGTCGGGGATCACGATCTTGTGGTGATCCTCGTAATGCTTGCGGATGCCCTTCAGGATCTCGATCGCCTCTTCGATGCTCGGCGGATCGATGATGATGGGCTGGAAGCGACGCTCGAGAGCGCCGTCCTTCTCGATGTACTTGCGGTACTCGTTCAGTGTCGACGCACCGACGCACTGCAGCTCGCCGCGCGCAAGCGCAGGCTTCAGCATGTTCGACGCGTCGATCGCGCCTTCCGCGGCACCCGCACCGACCAGCGTGTGCAGCTCGTCGATGAACAGGATCACATTCTTGTTCTGCGCGATCTCGTTCATGATCGCCTTCAGCCGCTCCTCGAACTGGCCGCGGTACTTCGTGCCCGCGATCACGGCCGCCATGTCCAGCGCCAGCACGCGGTTGTCGCGCAGGCTGTCCGGGCAGTTGCCGCTCGCGATCAGCTGCGCGAGGCCTTCGACGATCGCCGTCTTGCCGACGCCCGGCTCGCCGATCAGCACCGGGTTGTTCTTCTTGCGGCGGCTGAGCACCTCCATTACCCGCTCGATCTCCTTCGCGCGGCCGATCGTCGGGTCCAGCTTCTCCTCGCGTGCCAGCTCCGTCAGGTCGCGGCAGAAATGGTCCAGCGCGGGCGTCTTGCTCTTCTTCTCACCCTTCGGTGCCGCGGTGCTTCCACCACCGCCGGAACCGCCGCCGGATTGGGAAGGGCCGACGTCGCTGCCGAGCAGCTTCAGCGTCTCCGCGCGTGCATCCTCGAGCGAGACGCCCAGACCGTTCAGCACCTGCGCGGCTATACCCTTCTCCTCGCGCAGCAGACCGAGCAGCAGATGCTCGGTGCCGACATAGGAGTGATTGAGCTCGCGCGCTTCCGCCATCGCGTACTCGAGCACCTTCTTCGCCCGGGACGTGTACGGCAGCTCGCCAAGCGCGATCGTCGCCTTGCCCTTGCGTACCGAATCCTCGATGCGCTCGTGGATCTGCTCCAGGTCGACGTTCAGGTTCATCAGGACGGCGGCTGCAACCCCTTCGCCTTCGCGAATGAGTCCGAGCAGGATGTGCTCGGTGCCGACGTAGTCATGCTGCAGGCGGATGGCCTCCTCACGGGCCATCGCCAGCACCTTCCGGACACGGTCTGTGAAATTGTAATTCATGGGAACCTCAAGTAGCCCCGAGACGGTTGCGTCTAGCTCGTCTCCCGTTCGTCCTGCGCGTCCCCCGCATCGGCGGAGACGTCGCCTTCGGTGGCCAGCACGCGCCGGACGTATGCAGCTCTATGCAAGTCGCTTTCCGCATCCCGCAGCGGCCGTCCAGCGGCCTGCTCGAGGTGCGCATCGCGCGCAAAAATCATGAGTTTGTTGAGCGTATATACACGAAGCCCGGACAGAAGGTTCATGCTCATTCCGAGCCTGACACCGCTCAACAGGTTCATCACTTCATCGAAGGAAAGTGAGCGAGCGTAGCGCAACAGTCCATAGGCTCGCCAGATCTTGTCCTCGATGACCGTCGGTGCATCGCGCATCAGGATTTCACGCGCGCCCAGCTCGTACTGGATCACGCGTCCGACGATCTTCTGCAGATGCTCGACCAGGTCTTCCTCGCTCTTGCCGAGGGTCGTCTGGTTCGAGATCTGGAAGAAATTCCCGACCACCTCCGAGCCTTCACCGTACAGCCCGCGGAACGTGAGTCCGACCTGGCTGATCCCCTGCAGCACCTTGCCGATCTCCTTCGTCAGGACCAGTCCCGGCAGGTGGATCAGGATCGACGCGCGCAGACCCGTTCCGACGTTGGTCGGACAGCTCGTAAGATACCCGTACTCCTGATGATACGCGAACGGCAGCTGCACACCGAGCTCCTCGTCGAGCTCGTCTACCCGATGGAACGCTTCGTGGAGTCGAAGTCCGGACAGGATCGCCTGCATCCGGAGGTGATCCTCCTCGTTCACCATCACGCCCACGGCATCCTGCGGCCCCATGAACAGGCCCGATCCGCGGGCCGGCGAGTCGCCCGACAGGCCGGCCAGCTCACGCGACACCAGGTGCCGCTCGTGCAGCAGCCGTCGTCCCAGCGTGGGCGTAGCGGACAGCTCATAGCCCGGCCCGCCGCTGAGCGTCGTCTCGTGGACGGCCGCACGCACCAGCTCGAGGATCTCCTCGCGCTCGCCATCGCGGACGCGCGCGGCGAAGGCGTGCCCCTGCAGGTTTCTGGCGAGGCGCACGCGCGTGGAGAGGACGATGTCACTGTGGGCGCCGCTGCCCTCCAGCCAGCCGAGCCCCACGTCCTGGAAGCCGTTCTCGCTCATGCCGCACCCTCCAGCGTCCGGATCAGATCACGCAGCTGGGCCGCTCTCTCGAAGTCTTCCGACTGAACGGCCCGGTCGAGCTTTCGCTTGAGTCCCGCCAGCCGCTCCTGCTGCTCGGCTCGCGACGGATCGGGCGGCAGGTAGACCTTGCCGACATGCTGTGTGCCCCCGTGCAGGCGGCGGAGCAGTCCGCCGAGGTGACCGTCGAACGTCACATAACAGTGCGAGCAGCCGAGGCGCCCCGTCTTCTTGAAGTCGTCCAGCGTGAGGCCGCAGAATGCGCACGGTCCGGCGGATGGCGATTCAGGGCCGGATCGGCCCATCTGCGCGAGGAAATCGGTGAGCGGAAAGCTGCCTGCACTCACGCCGGGCTGCAGTCCCTTCTCCGCGGCACACTGCTCACAGAGGTGCAGGGTCTGCATCTCGTTCTTCTCGATCTGCGTGTAGTGGATGCTGGCGTCTCTCTCGCCGCAGTTTTCACATTGCATCGCAATACTCACACAGCATGGTCAATCCGCGCGTGAAACAATCGACAGTTGCGTATCCCTCACCTCGAGTATTCGATCCGTGCGCGCAGCGAGCTCGCGGTTGTGTGTCGCGAGCACCAGCGCAACGCCATGCTCTTCACGCAGCTGGAAGAACAGGTCGTGGAGCTGCGCGCTCGTGTGCGTGTCGAGATTGCCGCTCGGCTCGTCCGCCAGCACGACGGCTGGCCGGTTCGCCAGCGCGCGTGCTACCGCCACCCGCTGCTGTTCACCGCCGGACAGCTGCGACGACTTGTGAGTCATCCGTGCCTTCAGGCCGACCTGCTCCAGCAGGTCCGACGCACGCTGCTTCGCCTCGCGGCGCGATGTGCCAGCGATCAGCAGCGGCATCATCACGTTCTCGAGCGCAGTGAACTCGCGCAACAGGTGGTGGAACTGAAACACGAAGCCGATCCGTCCGTTCCGGACCGCGGCGAGCTGGCGTGCCGAGAAGTCGGAAACATCCTCGCCCTCCAGCAGCACGGTACCGGACGTCGGCCGGTCGAGCAGCCCGAGCATATGGAGGAGTGTCGACTTGCCGGCGCCGCTCGCGCCGATCACCGCAATCGCCTCTCCTGCAAGGACCTGGACGTTTACCCCATCGAGAATCCGGAGTTCGCTGCCGTCGTCCTCGTGATACACCTTGCGCAGCGCGCTGCCCTCCAGCACTGGCCGGGTCGCGGAGCTCGTCATGTCACTCACCCCGAATCGCATCCACGGGCAGCAGCCGCGCGGCCTGGAGTGCCGGATAGATCGTGGCGCCGAACGCGACCACCATGCTCAGCAGCGCGATCAGCAGCATGTCGACCGGATCCAGCGCCACGGGCAGCGTGTCGATGAAGTAGACCTCGGCGGGGATCTGCACGAGTCCGAACCGGTCTACTGCCAGGATGACGAGCCACCCGCCGATGCCGCCGAGCAGCGTGCCCACCGCACCGATCGTCAGTCCCTGCAGCATGAAGACGCGGAGCACGGTGCCATCGGTCATGCCCATCGACTTCAGGATACCGATCTCGCGCGTCTTGTCCGACACGACCATCGTGAGCATGCTCACGATGTTGAACGCGGCTACGATGATGATGAGCGAGAGGATCAGGGCCATCGCGAGCTTCTCGAGCGCGAGCGCCGAGAACAGCGAGGCGTTGAGCGACTTCCAGTCGAACGTCTCGTACGGGAAGCCGAGCTCATCGCGGATCTGGCGCGCGACCTCGTCCGATGTCCAGGGATCGTCGACGTTCACCGCGAGCACGCTGATCGTGTCAGACGGCAGCTGCAACAGGCTCTGCACGGCTTCGAGGCGCGCGTACATGTTCAGGTTGTCGTACTCGTACATCCCCGTCGATACCATGTCGACGACGATGAACTGGCACCAAGCGGGCTGGATGTTGCCGAGCGCGCCGTACTCCAGGTGCTCGAAGCTCCCGACGATCACGGTGTCGCCCGGCAGGAGCGCCAGACGCGATGCCAGCCGCCGCCCCATGACGATGTTCGGCGGGCGTGCGGTGCAGTCGTATTCGGCGCCGGGCTCCCCGAGATCGATGCCGGCGCTCGCCAGCGAATCCTCCACTGCGGAGATCGGTACTCGCGACAGCTCGGGTGCGATCCCGTAGAGCTGGCCGGGCGCCGCGTATTCACCCGTCCGGGTGACGACCACGTTCGGATTGACCCAGGGCGCGACCGAGACGACGTGCGGCATCTGTTCGATGCGCTCCTTCACCTCGCGCCAGTTGCCCATGCGGAAGCTGCTGCCCGCCTCCGTCACCTGGATGTGCGCGGTCATCGACAGGATCTTCGCCTGCAGGTCGCGCTGCAGCCCGGTCATCACCGCGATGACCACCATCAGCGCCATGACACCGACAGCGACACCGCCGATGGCGATGAACGTGCTGAGCGAGAGAAGCCTGCGGCCGCGTCGCCGCGACGAGAGGTAGCGGCGCGCAACGAACCACTCGAGCCCCTTCACTCCGCCTGCTCCGGTCGCATGGTGGGGAACAGAATCACGTCGCGGATCGACGGCTGATCAGTGAGGAGCATGACGAGACGGTCGATCCCGATGCCGACCCCGCCGGTAGGCGGCATGCCGTACTCGAGCGCACGCAGGTAGTCCTCGTCGAGGTTCTGCGCCTCCTCATCACCCGCCTGTCGCAACCGCACCTGCGCCTCGAACCGCTCGCGCTGATCGAACGGGTCGTTCAGCTCACTGAACGCATTCGCGATCTCGCGGCCCGCGATCATCAGCTCGAACCGCTCGACCAGCCGTGGCTCGCCGCGCTTCGGCTTCGCGAGCGGCGACAGCTCGCGGGGATAGTCCGTGATGAACACCGGCTGCACCAGGTGCGGCTCGACCAGCTCACCGAACAGCTGATCGAGCAGAGTCGGCCGCGTAAGCGCGTGCGCATCCTCCACGCCGACGGAGGCAGCCTTGTCGGCCAGCTGCGTGTCACTCATGGCGGCTGCATCGATGCTGCCATGCTCGCGCAGCGCGTCCAGGAACGGCAACCGCCGGAATGGCGGCGTGAAGTCGAGGTGCTGGCCATGGAACTCCAGCGCCGATCCTTTGTTCGTCACGGCGGCCGCAACAGTGCCGATCATCTTCTCGACCAGATCCATCATGTCGTTGTAATCGGCGAACGCCTCGTAGAACTCGAGCATCGTGAACTCCGGATTGTGAGTTCTGTCGATGCCCTCGTTGCGGAAGTCCTTGCTGATCTCGTACACGCGCTCCAGCCCACCCACGATGAGGCGCTTCAGATAGAGCTCGTCCGCGATCCGCAGGTACAGCCGCATGTCCAGCGCGTTGTGGTGTGTCACGAACGGACGTGCGGAGGCGCCGCCGTAGAGCGGCTGCAGCACCGGCGTCTCCACTTCCACGTAACCGCGATCGTCGAGGAATGCACGAAGCGCCGTCACGACCCGTGCGCGCGCGGTGAAAACCGCACGTACGTCAGGGTTCACGGCCAGGTCCGCGTAGCGCTGTCGGTAGCGCTGTTCGACGTCCGCGAAACCGCCGTATACGCGGCGTTCGCCCGTCTCCTCGTCGATTTCCTCCTTGCCGAACGGCAGCGGCCGGAGCGCTTTTGCCAGCACCTCGAACGAGGTCACCTTCAACGTGACCTCGCCCGTACGCGTGCGGAACACCGTACCCTCCGCACCGATCCAGTCGCCCGGGTCGAGCAGGTCGAGGAGATCGAACAGGTCGCCCAGATCGTTCTTTCGGAAGTACAGCTGCAGGCGCCCTTCACGGTCACCGAGATGGGCGAATACCGACTTCCCGTGTGAGCGCGTCGAGAGCAGGCGACCCGCCACTCGTATCGTGTCGCCGGTGCCGTCCGCTGCGAGCGCTCCGGCACTCTCCTGCTGTTCGAAGCGCGCGCGTGCATCGCTGGTATGGTCCGTCACGTCGTAGCGGTACGCGTACGGCTCGACGCCGCGACGCCTCAGCTCCTCGATCTTCGCGAGCCGGTCTTCCACCGCCTGCGTCCGCCGCTCCTCCATCCCCCCTCCCGGGCGGCTCTCGCCGGCCGCAGTGCTATGCGACACGCGCGCCGTACTCCTTCAGGAACTTCTCGATGAACGGATCGATGTCGCCGTTCATCACACGTTGCACATCGCCGATCTTCAGGTCCGTTCGATGATCGGTCACCTGCGTATAGGGTTGAAACACGTACGAGCGAATCTGGTTGCCCCAGCCGATCTCCGTCTTCTCCGATTCGACCTTTTCCTTCTCTGCGTTCCGCAGCCCGATCTCGCGCTCGTAGAGTGCGGCACGCAGCATCTTCATCGCCGTCGCCTTGTTCTGGAACTGGCTGCGCTCGTTCTGGCACGCGACGACGATGCCGGTGGGCTCGTGCGTGATCCGCACGGCCGAGCTCGTCTTGTTGACGTGCTGGCCGCCCGCTCCCGACGCGCGATACACGTCGATGCGCAGGTCCTTGTCCTCGATCTGAATGTCGATCGTGTCATCCACCACCGGATAGACGAATATGCTCGCGAACGATGTATGACGCCGTGCCTGTGAGTCGAACGGTGAGATCCGCACCAGCCGGTGCACACCCTTCTCGGCTTTCAGATAGCCGTACGCGTACTGACCACTGACCTCGAGAGTCACACTCTTGATACCGGCTTCTTCCCCCGGCTGCAGATCCAGCATCGTCACGTCAAAGCCGTGCGATTCCGCCCAGCGCGTGTACATGCGCATGAGCATCTCCGCCCAGTCCTGCGACTCGGTGCCGCCGGCGCCCGGGTGGATGGTCAGCAGTGCGTCACGGCTGTCATCGGCGCCGCTCAGCATTGCCTTGATGTCCAGCCGCTCGGCGTCCCGCGTGTAGCGCTCCAGCTCCGCGCGCCACTCCGTTTCCATCGCTTCGTCCGCGTCTGCGTCGATCAGCTCGGCGAGCTCGCTGAGCTCACGCCCGCGCCGCTCCAGGTCAACCCACGGGTCGACCCAGGCCTTGAGCTGATTCGATTCTGCGATGGTTTCGCGCGCGGCGTCCGGAGAGTCCCAGAACCCGGGTGCCGACATGCGCGCATCGAGCGTGTTTATGCGGTCCTGTTTGGCAGGGATGTCAAAGATAACCTCCGAGCGCACTCACGCGCTCGCGTATCTCTTCCAGCCGTTCCAGTTCCTGCGATTCCATCGGATCGATCCTCCATGAAAAACCGGGGCCGCCCAGAAGCTGGACGGCCCCGTGCGATGTGCTCGAAAGTAACGCGTCGACCGGGCTGGTTCAACAGCACTTCAGTCCGTGCAGAATGGTGCAGCGGCGCAGGGCCGCTCAGAAAATCGCCTGACCCTTCGCCAGGATCTCGTTCAACGCGTTCCGGAAGTACGGCGTCGACGTGGCGATCTGTTCGCCGACCTGTTCGGTGTATTGCTCCCAGCTCTTCATGATCTCGTCGCGGAACTCCGTGCGGAGCGTACCCGCGGCAAGACACGCGTCCCTGCGGTCAGGATGATATGCGACAATGTCCGACACGAGCGCTCGTGCGATGCGCAGGGCACGAGCTTTGGGATCCCGCGAGCCGAATACACCCGGTCGCGCCGCTGTCGCGGACGGGGCAGCCCCGGTCGCGCCCGGAGCCGCGGATGAACGGGCAGCGCGGTCCGGCGGCGGCGGGGGCGCAGGCGTCGGCCGAGACGGCGCCGCAGGCGGAGCCTGACGTGGCTGCGGAGCCCCCGTCCCCTGCCGCGGCGGAGCCGGCGGGATGCCCGACCGTGCCGCTCCTGGGGGAACTGACTCCCCCCCTTGCGGTGCGGGTCGTGACGGAGCCGGCGGAACACCCGGTTCCGCCGGTCGCGACGGAGTCCCCGATCCGGCTGGTCGCGAGCTGTCCGGCGCCTGGCGAGGCGGGGTGGAAGGGACGCCAGCCGGCCCCCCTGTCACGCCCGTCGCGTCGCCGCCCGAGGGCGCACTTCCGGGCGCTGGCCTCGTCATCGGCGGCGTGCTGCCTGCAGCCGGAGGCGCCGGCCTGGTCGAGTACCCGGGAGCCATTCCAGTGTCCGGCACGGCCGCAGGTGGGGCCGGCGGCGATGCCGTAGGCGGCGGCTCTGTCCGGCTGGCCGGCGGTGTCGTCGGCGACTCAGGGCGCGGCGGAACGGCTGTGCGGCCCTGTGCGGTGTCGGCCTGGTGCGAGTCCCCGGCATGCGGTGGAGCCGCCGCACTGCCTTGCCCGTGCGACGCCGGCTTCGGCGCGGCGGGAGCGGCGGGAGCGGCGGCTGTGCCGTCACGTGTCACGTGAAATGTGGCCGCACAGCGTGCGCAGCGGGCGCGTACGCCGGCAGCGGGGATTCTGGCAGGATCGACGCGGAATACAGTCTGACAGTTGGGGCAGCGAATGTTCATGGCTCAGTGATTACCTCGAGCTCGTCTCCGCTGACGAGCGAGCGGCCGAAGAACCGACCCTGCGCGTCCGAACGACGATCGACGGCATACACGGAGCCGGGCAGCTTCTTGGCAAAAGTCTTCATCTCTGTGGCCAGTTCGCTCACGCGGGCCGTGTGCTCGAACTTGCGATGCTGGTTCGTAACCACTCCGATCGAAAGCGTCATGACGGGTACCCAGAGGATGTTACCCCGCCGGTCACGCCCGAGGAAGTAACCCGCCCGGCGATCCTCCTCCGTGTACTGATACGGGATCAGCTCGTCGAATACCTCGATGATCTCCTCGCAGCATGCGCGCATCTGGTCCAGCGCGATGTTGAAGATGAAATCGTCCCCGCCGATATGGCCGATGAAGCCTTCCGCGGAGTGGCCCTTCACGACGTCGCGCAGGAGCCGGGCCAGCATGCGGATCACACGATCGCCTTCGTTGTAGCCGTAGCGGTCGTTGAACTCCTTGAAGTGGTCCAGGTCCGCATAGCAGACCGCGAAGTGTTCCTCGCGGCGGATGCGGTCGCCGATGTCCCGCTCGATCTGAACCGTTCCGGGAAGACGCGTTGTCGGGTGGACACTCACATCGCGGTCGGCACGCCGCAGGATCATGCGCAGGCGAAGGAGCTGCTCGCGAGGCTCCATCACCTCCGTGAGCACCTCATCCGCTCCCGCCTCCAGTGCGGCGAGAACGAGGTCCTCGCGGCCCTCCGGCGTCAGAATGACGATGGGGACGATGGCGCTGAAGGCATCGAACTTCAGCTGAGCGCAGATGTCGGCGGTGGCACTCTCGGCTTCGCCATCGACGATGACGGCGGACGGGAATCCGCGGTTCACGAGGGCGACTACATCCTCAGCCGATGCGCATGGGATGAGCGTAAGCCCCTGCTCCGCGGCAAACGCGTGCAGGATCTCCGGGGCACCGCGACCACCCGGTGAGTAATAGACGAAAACGCTTCGTGAACCCATGCAAGACGGAAGAAATGCACTCCGGTGAGAACGCAGGAAGGTAGTACGGCGCGCGAGCCACTGTCAATGTAAGGGGATGGATCAGCGGCGGGTGCGGCGGCGGGCAGGACGCCGCTGCTGCTTCTCTTCGAGAAGCTGGAAATCGATCTTCCGTTCCTCGAGGTCGACCCGGGCGACCTTCACACGTACGCGGTCGCCGGTCCGGAACCGCCGGCGAGTCCTTTCGCCGACGAGGGCGTGCTGCTCTTCGATGAAGAGATAATAGTCATCGTCGAGCGAGCTGACATGGACCAGGCCATCGACGAAGAAGTCGTCGAGCAGCACGAAGAACCCGAACGCGGTCACCCCCGATATGGTGCCGCCGAAATCGGCGCCGAGGTGGCGCTCCATGAACTCGACCTTCTTCAGGTCCTTGCTGTCACGCTCCGCAGCAACGGCGACGCGCTCCCTCTCGCTCGAATGGCGGGAGATATCCGCGAGTCGTTCTTCATCGAGCCAAGGAGTCCGGCCGTCGATGAACAGGCCCGCGCAGAGCCGGTGAACGATCAGATCAGGGTAGCGGCGGATCGGCGATGTGAAATGCGTGTACGACGACGTCGCGAGACCGAAATGGCCGAGGCTCTGCTCCGAATATCGAGCCTGCTTGAGTGAGCGCAGCACCACGGTCGACATGAGACTCGCCTGCGGGGTTCCTTCCGCGGCAGCCAGCAGCCGCTGGACGTCGCTGGGAGTCGGGGCTCCCGCCCTGCCGCCGAGGCGATGGCCGAACGTGGCGGCGAAATCGCGCAGCTGCTCCATCCTCCCGGACTCGGGCGGCTCGTGCACCCGGAAGATGAACGGTACGTCCGCCTGGATGGCTCGACGCGCGATCGCCTCGTTGGCCAGGAGCATGAAGTCTTCGATCAAGCGATGACTCTCCAGCCGGACGACGCGCTGAATGTCCGTCGGCTCACCGGATTCGCCGAGCACGACCCGCGCCTCCGGGAGGTCCAGGTCCAGACTGCCGCGGGCACTGCGCTTCTCGCGCAGCAGACGGGCCACGTCGCGCAGTTCGCGCAGTGCCGCGTCGGTGGGGTCATCGACGGAGCGTTCGCCGTCCAGCACGCCCTGCGCGTCCTCATAGGATAGCTTGTGTCTGCTGCGGATCACCGCGCGAACGAGCCGCGAACCGGTGATGTCAGCCTCCGCCGAAAGCTCCACCAGAAGGGACAGCGTCAGCCGGTCGGCATCCGGCACCAGCGAGCAGATGTCCGACGATAGCGCATGCGGGAGCATGGGAACGACTCGGTCCACCAGATACACGCTCGTGCCTCGCTGGGCCGCCTCGCGGTCGATGACCGAGTCCTCCGCGACGTAATGCGAGACATCGGCGATATGCACCCCGACACGCCAGCCGTCGCCGACCCGCTCGATCGACAGTGCGTCGTCATGGTCTCTGGCGTCTGCAGGATCGATCGTGAAGATCAGCGCGTCCCGCAGATTCTCACGACCGGCAAGATCCGCATCCGTTACGCCGCGGGCGCGGAGCGCCTCCGCCGCCTGCTCGACTTCGGCGGGAAAATCGGTGGGCAGCTCGTGTGCGCGAATGATCGAGAGCACGTCTACGCCCGGCTCGCCGGGCCTGCCGAGCACCTCCTC
>DATABQ010000424.1:0-6761 GCA_036259495.1 Longimicrobiales bacterium
GCGATCGACTTTTTCAACGGCAAGAACCCCGAGGCTATCATGCGGACCCTCCGGGCGGTCCTGCGGCGCGCAGCGCCCACGTCCCGAGAGGCCACCCTGCTCCGCGCGATGGCGATCGAGACGCAGAAAACCATTCGTGGAGATGTCCTGTTCGACTCGCTCATGACGGCAGGGCGTGAAGATCCGGCGGAGCCTGAAGATGTAGCGGAGCGTGCAGATGCGGCGGGACTGCGGGATCGGGATAGGGATGGGGTTGCCGACGGGACTGCGGGCGGGGTCGGAGAAGGGGATTGACGGCGGCGGAACATCGAAGCGGGTGGATGTCTCCTGAGAGGTGCCACCCGCTTTGATTGGCAGTTATTCGGGGCGGGAGCCGGGGCCGCCGATGTGTCCGGTCTCGTACCGCTCTTCGATGTCGACGCCCTGCAGCTCCAGCTCCGATGCGGGCTGCCAGACCTGGAACAGCGGGAACCGGGTCAGGAACCAGCCGATCGACGCCAGGAACAGTCCTGCGAAGAGCAGCATGACGCCAGGCTCCTGCCAGCCGAACGGCAGATCTTCCGTGCCGATCCAGAGCGACGGGTAAACCAGCAGGTAACGCTCGAGCCAGAGGCCGAGCAGGCTGATCGACGCGAACGTGACGAAGATCGCGGGCGTCCGCTTCGCCGTAACACCCATGAGTCCGAAGAACGGGATCACGAAAATCATCAGGCCGACGAGCTGCGAGATGATCCGGAACGGCGGCGTGAAGCGGTGGATCACGAATGACTGCTCGAGCGGCAGGAGTCCGTACCAGATCACAATGTACTGTGAGAAGAACAGGTATCCCCAGAACACGGTAAACCCGAAGCCGAGCTTGCCCAGGTCGTGGAGCGTAGAGCCCTGTATCCAGTCGTGCAGCCCCAGGTGATGGCGCAGCGCGATGGCGATGATAGCCGTCGCCATGATCCCGCCGAGGAACCCGCCCATGAATACATAGGGTCCGATCAGTGTGCTGAACCAGTATGGCTCGAGAGACATCACGAAGTCCCACACCAGCAGGCCCATGAACAGCGCGAACAGCACCGCTGTCAGCGGTGCCAGCACTGCCAGCCGCTTGTGCGCCTGGAACTCCTCCACTTCCTGGCCACGCCAGCCGCGCGTGAACCAGCCGTACATTCCCTGCAGGCGTGCCGGCACGTGCGGCCGCATCGCCTCCATGTCCGGTCGCAGTGCGGTATACGCGAACACGATCGATACACCGAACAGCACCGCCAAACCGAGCAGTGTGCGGACGGCCATGAACGGCTGATTCAGCCACACATCCTTGCCGGCGATCGGGTGCTCGATCCACGGGAAGATGTGTTCTGCGCCGACTAACAGGATCGGCAGCACCGCTATGTAGGCGATCGGCAGGAACGCCGCAAACGCCAGCGCAATGCGACGTACGGGCCGGGACCACATCCCCTTCGCGATCGAAACGACCACGGCGAGGATCACGCCGCCCTGTGCGAGCGTCGTGAAGTACAGCCAGTTGAAGTGATACGCGCGCCACGCACGCGGCGCATCGACCATGAGCGCTGCGGCAAACGCGATCGCGCCGAGCACGATCAGGGCGGGTATTCCGACGCGCAGCCCCGAAGAAAGCGACTCGATCCGCCGCGCAGGTATGTCGTCCGTCAGTGTTCCGTGCGACACTCGATGTTCTCCTGACTACTGCTGTGCCGGCGTCACGGTGGTGTCCGCCGGCGGGGCTGCCTGGGCCGGGTTCTGCGCCGCTGTCGTGTCCGGTGCCGCCGTGTCCGCTGCGGCCGCCGTGTCCGGTGTCTGCGCATTGCCCGGTGTCGGCGCCGCGGCGGCCTGCGTCGTTGCCGCACCCTGTGCCGGCACAGCGCCTCCGGCTGATTGCAGCGTGTTCACGTAATTGACGATGGCCCACCGCTCGATGTGCGTCGTGCGTGCGCCATACGACGGCATGCGCGCGCGACCGGCGCGAATGACGGCATAGATGTAGGCGTCGGAACGGCCGATCGCGGCGCCGCTGGTGAGCGGCGGGACAAAGCCGGGGCCGTACACCTGGGCGACCGGACCGTCGCCGGTGCCGGTCGTTCCGTGACATACGGCACAGTGCCGCTCGAACATGACCTGCCCGAGAGCGAGCGCGGCCGGGTCGTCCTGCGCGAGCGCATTCTGGCCGTACGGCGACGCCTCGAACGCGGCGAAAGCCGCCTCGGACGCCTCCATCGGCGGCAGCATCTCACCATTTCCGGTGATGAATGGCACCGCGCCCGGCGGCGGCGGCAGCGGATGCTCGTAGGGATCGAACGATGGCGCCTCGCGCATGAACGCGAAGATCGGCACCGACGCGAGCGCATTGTCGATGCGCGTACAGCCAGGCGCCGTCAGCGTGACGAGCGCGACTGCTGCCCAGAGCGGGCGGTTAGAGGTCGCCAACTTTGACCTCCTGCACCTGTTCGCGGATCTCCGCCGCGCCGTTGTCCCGCATGATATCCCGCACCTCGGCCTCACGTCCGGCCGGCGGCATCACGAGAATGCCGAACCGGTCCGACGAGAAGCTCGGATCGTAGACCTGCATGACGCGGCGTTGCGGCAGCCGCGCGTTGATGAAGAGACCTGCCACCGTGGAGAGTGCGCCGAACAGGATCGTCAGCTCGAACGCGATGATCACCCACGCCGGCCCCGAGATGATCGGCTTGCCGCCCGTGATCAGCGGCCAGTCCAGAGAGGCCCACGTCGGGAACGCGAATCCTGTCGCCGCGCCAGTGAGCCCGCCCACGAGCGTGAACATCCGCACAGGGCTCTCGCCCGCATGCAGCGCGTGCTCCAGCTCGTGGCTCGGCAGCGGTGAGAATACCGTGATCCGCTTCATGCCCGCAGCCCGCAGTCGCTCGATCGTCTCGGTCGCGCTGTCCAGGGCGTCGTACACGCCCAGTGTCCCGTGTGATGTGACGGCGCTCATCTGTCCTCCGCGGGACCAATCTTGCCGTGTGACTCGGCGACTCCCTTGCGCGAGCGCCTGCGCAGCGGCGCCGGCAGCACTTCCTTCAGCTCCGCGATCGACACTGCGGGCAGCACGCGCAGGAACAGCAGGAACCACATGGCGAACCATGCGAAGCTGCCCGCGACGATCGCCATCTCCACCCAGCTCGGCTGATAGTTACGCCACTGCCACGGCTCGTACTCGTGTGCAAGCGATGTGACGATGATCACGAACCGCTCGAACCACATGCCGATGTTCACGAAGATCGTGATCGTGAACAGTGCCGGGATGTTCGTGCGCACCTTCCTCGACCACAGCAGCATCGGGATGATGCCGTTGCAGGTGAGCATGATCCATGACGCCCACCAGTAGTCGCCCGTCACCCGGTCCCAGAAGATCGCGCGCTCCGGTGTCTCGAAGCTGTACCACGCCATGAAGAACTCGGTCAGGTAGGCGTAGAACACGATCATGCCGGTCACGAGAACCATCTTCGCCATCGCGTCGAAGTGACGCGGTGTGAAGTAGGCCTCGAGATTGAAGATCTTGCGGATTGGCACGATGATCGTGATGACCATCGCGAGGCCGGAGAAGATGGCACCGGCGACAAAGTAGGGCGCGAAGATCGTGGTGTGCCAGCCGGGCACGATCGACATCGCGAAGTCCCACGACACGACGGAGTGCACCGACAGCACCAGCGGCGTGGCGAGCGCGGCGAGGTAGAGGTACGCCTTGCTGAAGTGGCGCCACTCGTTAGCCGTGCCGCGCCAGCCGAAAGACAGGACCGTATAGAGCTTCTTGCGCCACGGGACCGTAGTGCCGTCGCGCGCGGCCGCGATGTCCGGAATCATGCCGAGCAGGAAGAACGTCGCGGAGACCGTCAGGTACGTCGACACCGCGAAAACGTCCCACAGCAGCGGCGATCGGAAGTTCGGCCAGATCATCCGCTGATTCGGATACGGCAGCAGATAGTAGAAGATCCACGGGCGGCCGAGGTGGATGATCGGGAACAGACCGGCGGTCATGACCGCGAACACCGTCATCGCTTCCGACGCACGGTAGATCGACTGCCTCCAGCGCGCGCGGAACAGGTAGAGGACGGCGGAGATCAGCGTGCCCGAGTGCGCGATACCGACCCAGAACACGAAGGTCGTGATGTACGCGCCCCAGCCGACCGGATTGATCAGTCCGGACATGCCGATGCCGAGCACGATCTGGACGAACCATGCACTCGCACCGATCGCGAGAATGACGAGGACGATCGCCAGCAGGATGTAGTAGGAGCGGCCCGGCTTGCCGAGCAGCTTCAGCACATCCTTGTTGACTTCGCCGTACGCGCCTACGTCCGGGTGCGTCTCCGAGCGGATTACAGTCGCCATTGCTCAGTGCGCCTCTGAAGCCGACGCCGGCTCGGCGTGGATCGAGACCTTCTTCAGGTATGTGATCGCCGACTGCGTGTTGATGCCTTCCAGCACGCGATAGCCGCGTCCGGACGCCGCAACGCGTGCGACGCGGGAGTTCGGGTCCTTGATGTTGCCGAACACGATGACATCGCCCGGGCACGTCTGTGCGCATGCCGGCACGATCTCGCCGTCCATGGTCCCGCGGCCTTCGAGTCGGGCGGTATTCTCGGCGTCGCGGATCCGCTGCACGCAGAACGTGCACTTCTCCATGACACCCTTCTCGCGCACGGTGACGTCCGGGTTCAGCTGCCAGTTGAGCGGCTCCGGCCACTCATGGCTGAACCAGTTGAATACGCGGACCTTGTAGGGGCAGTTGTTCGAGCAGTACCGCGTGCCGACGCAGCGGTTGTAGATCTGCGCGTTGAGACCGTCCGGCGTGTGATACGCTGCGTACACGGGGCAGACCGGCTCGCACGGCGCGGTGCCGCAGTGCTGGCAGAGCATCGGCAGGAACTGCGTGTCGAGGTTCTCGCCCTCGCCCTCGAAATAGCGCTCGATGCGGATCCAGTGAAGGATACGCCCCTTCGCCACCTGTTCAGGTCCGACGATGCCGATGTTGTTCTCGGCATAGCATGCAGTGATGCACGCGGAGCAGCCAATGCAGTTGTCGAGATCGATCGCCATCGCCCAGCGGGGGTGAGCCTCGCTGTACTCGCCGTAATGCGTGCCTGGCTGGGGGTAGCCCATCGGCGATGCATCCACTTCGGCGGGTGACCAGCCGGCACTCCCCTGGAGGTTCGTCACGCGAGCGTCGAATGGATGGATGTCGGGCTCGCTGTGCACGCCGAGCGGTCTTCCGCCATGGCCCGTTTCCGCGACGGCTTCGCCTTCGCGCACGGGCATTGGGCCGGCGGCCCCTGCCGCGAGCGGCAGCAGCGCGAAACCGCGCTCCTCATCCTTGTGGCGTGCATCCTCGAGCGTGATGCGGCGCGCGATCTCCCGGTTGTCCTGATCCTGCTCCAGGCCGGCCTGAATGGGACGTTCCCACCTGCCGGTGTTGTGCACCGTCGCGCGGACCTGTGCGAAAAGGAGCGCCCCCGACAGCGGCTCGGCGGCCGGCTCCAGCAGGCGCATGGCATTGACGCCCCGCTCGTTTGCGTAGCGGCCGAGCGCTTCATGACCCTGCCCCATCTGGATCGCGATGGTATCCTCGCGGATACCCGGATGGCGCCAGGCAGGGAGGCTCACGGTCCCACGCGATGTGGTGACCTCCATGATGTGGCCGTTGTCGACGCGCATCCGGTCGGCGGTCGCCGGATTGATCTCGACCCACGAGCTCCAGCAGAACTTGCTGATCGGGTCCGGCAGCTCCTGGAGCCAGGCGCGATTGGCAAGCCGGCCATCGAAGAAGCGGTAGGACGGGTAGACCACCAGATAGAACGAGTCCTCCCCCGTCTCGCCGGAGAAGGCCGCCTCCATGACGCTCATACTGGCGAGCATGCTGTTGGCGCCCGCCGTGGTTGTGGCGGTCGGCGCAGCGGAGGCAGGCGCCGTGTTCTGCACGAATCCGACCTGCAACGCCACGCGCCAGGCTTCTTCGAACGCCCCACCGATCTCCGTGCCGGGCAGGACGTCGCGCGCCCAGCGTTCGCGCAGGAAATCGTAGTACGTGTTCGCCCGCGTCGCGATCGGCGCGTTGAGGCGCCGCGCGACGGACAGCATGACATCGCCGGTCTGCTTCGAATCGAACACGGGTGTCATCACCGGCTGCAGCAGCGCGGTCACACCGGTGCGGGGCTCGTAATCGCCCCAGCTTTCGAGGAAGTGGTGATCGGGCAGCAGCAGGTGCGCCCTGGTGCTCGTCTCGTCCAGCATGGGCGAGAAGGAAGCGACGAACGGAACAGCGGCGAGCGCCGCCTCGACCGTTTCGTGCTCCGGCATGTTGTAGAGCGGATTCGGCCCGTGCACGAGCAGTGCGCCGACCTCGCCCTGCTGCATCTGCTGGAGGAGTTGCTGCATCTCCGCATACGTGCCGCTGTTGCCCGCGTGCTCCTCGCGCCGCTCCAGCCGGACCGTGCTGCCGATATTGCCTGCGACCTGGTTCAGGATCGCGACTGCGGCGGCGACGGCGGTCGCGGCAGCGTGCGTCGAGCCCACGCCCGGGCCTACTGCCAGCGAGCGGCCGTTCGCGGCGAACGCGCGCGCGAGCTGGCGCAGCTTCTCTGTCGACACACCCGCACGTTCCGCCGCATTGGCGACATCAACGTTCGCGAGCGTGCCCGCTGCGCCACCGGCACTGGCACCATCATCGACGATGAGCCGTGCGATCGCGAGCGCGACGAGATGCTCGGTGCCCGGACGGATCGGCAGCCATTCATCCG
>DATABQ010000425.1:0-4019 GCA_036259495.1 Longimicrobiales bacterium
CCTGCTGATTACCCTGCACACAGGCGACTCAAATGGTTCGGGAACTCGCGTACACAGTCGTATTCGGAGCCGTTCTGAGCGGTGCAGCAGCGGGCCAGCAGAGCGTCGGCGTGACTGCCGTGATCCTGGAGCGGGTCGAAGCGGCGCACGTCGACGTGGAGGTGCGGAGCGTCGGCGGGCGTTTGGAACTGGAGCAGTCAGAATCCCCGGTGCGGCGAAGCGGGACGCGCGTGCTGCAGCACACGTATGTAGGTGCCGGTGCCCTGTCGGGAATGGCGGAAGCGAAGGTCCCTTATCGTGTTGGTGACGGTAGCGCCCTGCGCCTGGAGCGGCGTCGGGTGCAGCTGGAGAACAAGGGCGAGGAAGTCCTGCAGGGCGAGCCGCTGATCGTTGAAGCTGCGGGGCAGCTGATCGTCACCCGCGTGCTCGCCGCGAATTCCTGACGATCCGTCTCGCTGCCGGCCGCCCGGCCGGAAGTGGGCTGGGTCTCGAAGTCAGTCGGTGAGGCGAAAGCCGAAGCCGCGCACCGTTTCGAGCTGCGGAACGCCGGGCACGTTGAGCTTGGCGCGCAGCCGGGCGACGTGCACATCCACGATGTTCGACTGGGGATCGAAGTTCATCTCCCAGACCTTCTCGAGCAGTTCTGTCCGAGTCACGACGACACCTGGTCGCAGCATGAAATACTCGAGCAGCAGGTATTCCTTGGGCGTGAGTCGCAGGGGCGCATCGCTGATCCGGACCTCGTGGTTGAGGCGGTTCAGCGTGAGCGCACCCATGGTGATAGCCTCTGCGCGGGTGGATCCACCGCGTCGCGTAAGGGCGCGGAGCCGTGCGCGCAGCTCGCGGATGTCGAACGGCTTGGTGAGATAGTCGTCCGCGCCGGCGTCCAGGCCGCTCACGAGATTGTCGGTACCCGAGCGGGCGGTGAGGAGAAGGATCGGCGTGCTGTCGCTCTCGCGGCGCATCTCCCGAGCGACCTCGAGCCCCGACGCATCAGGAAGCCCGATGTCGAGTATGATGGCGTCATAGCTGCCGACCCGAGCACACAGCAGCCCCTCGCTGGCGGTGGTGGCCGCGTCCACAACGTACCCATCCTCGATCAATCCGCGACGAACGAACTCGATGATAAGGGGATCATCGTCAATAGCCAGAATTTTCATTTGCGCGAATGATAGGGATCAGGGGCAGGGGATGGAAGTATGCATGCGGAATGGGTTCTAACGGCGGGAGACGGGGTACGGCGGGAGACGGGTACGGCGGGAGACGGTACGGCGGGAGAATAACGGCGGAAGAAGAACGGCGGGGAACAGCGGGTTGTACATCCGTGTGCGCGTGCGGCAGTTTCGGACATGAACACGCACGCGGGTAAGTCGAAACTGCGTGCGAAAAAAGAGGGGCGGGAGCGGGGGAGGACCCGCTCCGCGCCCCGGGGCCGCGTCAGCGCAGAAGTGAAACGTTGTCCACCCGGCCGTCACGGTTTGTGTCGATCAGGCGCGCAATCGGTACGGAGCCCATGTAGAGCTGGAGGACCGAGGCGCGGTTGTCGAGCCAGCGTCCGTTGAGCGAGCCGCTGCCATAGTAGTTGCGGCCGTATGAATCGAAGCGCCCGAGCACGACGTTTCCGAGAATGTCGCCGAGCGTGGAGCGGCTGAGGCGGCGGTCGTCGTAACGGCGGTCACGGAAGATGATGTCGCCCCAGACATCGCGTGAACCCTCACGTCCGAGTCCGAATCCCTTGTCACGGCACCACTGGCGGCCGTGCACCGGGTGTCCCTCGCCGTTGCGGCAGAATGCCGGGCCGCGCCTGTTGTAGCGGTCATCGCGACGGTCGTAGCGATCGTCATTGCGATCGAAGATGTCCCAGCGCCGGTCGTCGTAGCGGTCGTCACGACGATCCCGCTCGCGGCTGCGGCGCGTACGGTCGTAATCGTCATTGCGGCGCAGCACGACGCCGGACCGGTTCGCCTCACGACGGATCCGCTCCTGCTCCGCTGCCCGCTGCCTGCGTACGGATTCGCGCCGTGCCGCCTCGCGGGCCTGCTGCCGCTGGCGCTGCATCTCCTGCTGCTGCCGCGCACGGCTCGAGTTGCCCTGCGCCGACACGTCCGCCGGCGCCGCCATTCCGATCGCTGTTCCGGCCGCAATGGCCACCAGCCAGGTCGCTCTCATGCAATTCCTCCTGCTCGGCCCCCGCACCGCCGGTGCATCCGACGACACACCTGCACAGGCACTGCGGCCGGGGGGTTGCCCTCATACAAGATCACAATGCGTGCCCGTGCTAAACCGCGCAAATACGCGATAATTCAGCCCCCTGCGGCCTTGCAATGGGTCATTACACGTCCCTCTGAGTGGACACGCCGCTTCCCCCGGTGCGTGGGGACCGTCGCGGCGGACGCGCCACCGCACTACGGTACGCGGGACAACCCGCACTCCGTACGCTGACACCCCCCACTCCCAGCACAGACCGTTGCGCTCCGCACGCGGACACGCCGCGCTCCGCACGCGGACCGCTGCGCTCCCGCACGCGGACACGCCGCGCTCCTCCTGCGTCCAATGGACCCCGGCGGCCGCGGCGCGGTACATGCACGCTGCCGGACCGAATACGAGCAGAAACAGACATCACACAATCGAACGCATGAATGCAGCAATACGGGGTCGCCTGATTTGCGTGGCGATGCTGGCGATCTCCAGTGGCGCGTGTGCGAGCGTGCCGATTCCAACCGTGATCGATCCGCGACCGCTGAGTGAGCAGGAGCAGCTCGAGCGACCGCTGAGTGAGCAGGAGCAGCTCGAGCGGTCGATGGCGCGGGCCCGCGAGGCCGTACCCGCCTCTCCAGACGTTGCCCAGCCTTCCAGCATGGACGGCACGCGCGTATGGCGCGAGGCGCTCCTGGCGGAGGGGCTTCGTGTCCTGGTCGGGACCGAGTCGCGCTCGCTCTGGCTGATGCGGGACACGGTGGTGCTCTTCCGCGCGCCCGTGGCTGTCGGTATGAGCGAGGGCTTCACGTACGAAGGTCGCACCTACGATTTCACGACTCCCACCGGTCGGCGGCGGGTGCAGGCCAAGGCGACGGCTCCGCTGTGGGTGCCGCCCGACTGGCACTATTTCGAGATTGCCCTCGAGCGCGATCTGGAGATCGTCCGCCTGAAAAAGGGGCAGCGCGTGAGTCTGGGTGACGACACCTATCTGGAGGTGCGCGGCGAGGATGTGGGCCGCATCAACCAGTTCGGCAACTTCTGGCCGTTCACGCCGGGCTCAGAGATCATCTTCGACGGCAAGGTCTATATCCCGCCGTTCGGAACACGACAGCGCCAGATACCGGAGATCCTCGGGACGCACAAGCTGGAGCTGGGCGACGGCTATCTGATCCACGGTACGAACCAGGCCACATCCATCGGCGATGCGGTGAGCCACGGCTGCGTCCGCATGTACAATGCGGATGTCGAGCACCTCTACGCGCAGGTGCCGGTCGGGACTCCCGTCTTCATCTTCTGACCCCGGCAGCGTTCAACCGCGGACCCGGTCGTTGAGCCCATCGACGCCCGCCTTCTGGGCGCAATGCTCGCAGCAGAAGAAACGGCCGCCGGCTTCCATGCCGTGACCCACGATCCGCACACCGCACGTATCACACGTCGGCGCGAGCGTCGCTATGGCGCACTCGAAGCTGTCGAACGTGTGCGATGCGCCCTCCATGCGTATCTCGAACGTCTTGTCGTAGTCGTTCCCGCAGAATTCGCACTGTGCCATGTCGCCTCCACTGTGGTGATCGTGTGGGCGGAACGGGTGCACGGCGCGTGCCCGCCGCGCCGACGACCGGCGCACTCCTTGCCTCCTTTGCCGCACAGGTAGACATCGACTCACGAGGAGGATGCCTTGGCGAAGCAGATTGATCGCGGACCTGCAGATGACGAAGATCCGGTACAGGTATCGGAGGGCCTCGGCGGCCTGACTGGAGCCGCAGGCGGAGCGGGTCTGGGTGCGCTGCTGGGTCCGGCCGGAATCATCATCGGCGGGCTGG
>DATABQ010000426.1:0-3859 GCA_036259495.1 Longimicrobiales bacterium
GGACGGAGCAGGACTTTCCGACCGCGCAGATCTACCGTATCGGACTGACGGCGCATCAGCCGTATCACGTGTGCGGCGGGCAGCAGGACAACAGCACCGTGTGCGTGCCGTCGAAGGCGTGGGGTCATCTGTCGGCCGCCGACGACTTCTTCTATGCGCCGGGCGGCTGCGAGAGCGGTTACGTCAGCAACGATCCCACGCAGATCGACATCTTCTACGCCGGCTGCTACGGCGGTGCGCTCGAGCGGTTCGACTACAGCACGGGTCAGCAGCGCGCGGTGAACGTCTGGCCGGACAATCCAATGGGCTGGTCGGCGAAGGATCTGAAGGAGCGCGTACAGTGGACGTTCCCGATCGTGTTCTCGCGCACAGGCCCGCACACGCTCTACACGACATCGCAGCACGTGTGGGCGAGCACGAACGAGGGTCAGAGCTGGGAGCAGATCAGCCCGGACCTGACGAAGGCGGAGCCGAGCACGATGGAGGCGAACGGCGGTCCGATTACGCTCGATCAGACCGGCGTCGAGACCTACCCCACCGTCTTCGCGCTCGCCCCCTCCCCCCATGAGGCGGGAGTGATCTGGGCAGGGACCGACGACGGAGTCGTCCAGGTCACACGTGATGGCGGCGCATCATGGCAGAATGTCACGCCACCCGGCCTGCCGCAGTTCACGAAGATCTTCACGGTCGAAGCATCGCCGCACGCACCCGGCCGCGCGTACGTGGCCGGGCATCGCATGCTCCTCGGCGACTATATGCCGTACGCGTTCCGCACGGAGGATTACGGCCGCACCTGGACGAGCATCACTGCTGGCATCCCCGAAGGCGACTTCGCGCTGACCATCCGTGAGGACGTCGTGCAGCCGGGGCTGCTGTATCTCGGCACGGAGAAGCGTGTCTGGGTCTCGTTCGACAACGGCGACAGCTGGCGCTCGCTCCAGCAGGACATGCCGATCGTGCAGATCGCGGACATCGCATCCACGCGGGAGGATATCGCGATCGCCACGCACGGACGCTCCTTCTACATCATGTACGATGTCGCACCGCTCCGTCAGATGGCGCGCACGGACGGTCGGGTTGCGGATGTGACGCTGTTCGAGCCATCCGTCGCCGAGCGCAGTGTCGACGACGGCGCCGGCATCTACTACTACCTGCCGGAGCCCGCTCAGCAGATCAGTCTCGAGATCCTCGATGCGGATGGCGCCGTCATCCGGACGTTCGAAGCCGAGGCCGACACGACGGACGGGGACGATGATGAGGATGACGACGATGCCGGTCGCGGCGGACGCGGGGGCGGCGGTGGTCTGGCGCTGGACGCGGGGCTGAACCGTTTCACCTGGGACCTCCGCTATCCCGGATTCACAACGTTCGACGGGATGATCATGTGGGCTGCCGGCAACCGCGGCCCCGCCGCACTTCCCGGCGAGTACACCGTCCGGCTCACGGTCGACGGCACCACGCGTACGGCGCCGCTCCGCATCGGCATCGATCCGCGCCTGGCGGGGCAGGTGACGCAGGAAGATCTGCGGGCACGTTTCGATCTCGCACAGCAGGTGGTCGCGCGCGTCGACGATGCGAACAATGCAGTCATCATGGTCCGGGATGTCAGAGAGCAGGTCGACGACCGCCTGGAGAAGACGGACGACGGCCGCATCGAGGAGCTCGCCAGCCAGGTGAAGTCGCGAATGGCGGACGTCGAGGGCCGCATCTACCAGGTCAGGAACCAGAGCAGACAGGATCCGCTCAACTACCCGATCATGCTGAACAACAAGCTCGCTGCACTGCTCGGCATCATCGAGCGGGGCGAGTACCGGCCGACGGACCAGTCCTACGAGGTGTTCAACATGCTGTCGGGCCGCCTCACGACCGAGCTCGATGCGCTCAACACCATCATTGCCACCGACCTGGCCGAGCTGAACCGGCTCCTCCAGGAGAACGGCCTTCCGGTCATTACCATCGAGCGGAGCGATGACGTGACTACCTGATCGTCGGGCGATTGTCTTTCCAGTCATTCGAAGGGAGATAGTAGAGATGGCGGGTGATATGGCGACGCGGCATCGCCAATATCACCCGCCATCCCCACTATCTCCGTTTCTGTGAGTTGTCGCCGCAAACCGGATTGCGGGCCGCAACCCGATACGGCATCTTCCGTTATGCTGCCTGACACGGCGCGCGCGTTGTCTCCCAACAGGATTGGTAACTGGCGTGGATCATGCACCCTGGGAAGAGGAAGTCTCCCAACGGAAGTCGCGCATGTACGAAGCACTGGTTCGCCTTTATTCGGCCCGTTTCGGCCGTCCCCCGCGCTCGATTCTGGAGATCGCGGGAGACGGCTCGAACCGGTCGTATTATCGACTGATCGGTGATGACCTGCGCACGGCCGTCGGCGCCGTGGGGCCTGACCGCGAAGAGAATCGCGCATTCATTTCGTTCACGAAAGCCTTCCGCGAAGCCGGCCTGCCGGTACCCGAGGTGTACGGTGAGGACCAGGCGGTAGGCGTGTGGATCGAGGAGGACCTCGGCGACACCACGCTGTTCAATGCTCTCGTGGAGGCGCGCAAGCGCGAGCCGGGTGAGTCCTTCCCCAGGTCGATGCTGCCGCTGTACCGCCGGGTAGTGGAGGTTCTGCCGCGGTTCCAGGTGGAGGGCGGCCGGGTCATTGATTACTCGGTGGCCTATCCACGCGAGGCGTTCGACCGGCAGTCCATCCTGTGGGACCTGAACTACTTCAAGTACCACTTCCTGAAGCTCGCGCACGTCCAGTTCAACGAGCAGCGCCTCGAGAACGATTTCGCCGCGCTCGCCGACTTCCTGCTCCGTGCGGACACACGGCACTTCCTGTATCGAGATTTCCAGTCGCGCAACATCATGATGGTCGATGACGAGCCCTACTTCATCGATTACCAGGGAGGCCGGCGCGGCGCACCGCAGTACGACATCGCATCGCTGCTGTACGACGCCAAGGCGGACATGCCGGACGATGTGCGCGACGAGCTGCTCGAGCACTACCTCGATGCGCTCGGCAGGCACCTCGACTTCGACCGCGCGCAGTTCGTCCAGCTTTATCGCGGCTATGTACTCGTGCGCATCATGCAGGCGATGGGCGCGTACGGATACCGCGGCTTCTTTGAGAGGAAGCCACGATTTCTCCAGAGCGTTCCGTTCGCCGCGCGCAACATCCGCCGGCTGCTCGAGAACGGTCTGCCGGTGGCCGTACCGGAGCTCGAATCCGTGTTCGAGCGCATTGTCGACGCCTGGGCGCACAAGGGTGAGGATGCCGACTCGACGCCGGGGCTGACAGTGCGCGTGAACAGCTTCAGCTTCAAGCGCGGCTATCCGGACGATGAGGGTGGCCATGGCGGCGGATATGTGTTCGACTGCCGCAGCCTGCCGAATCCCGGCCGGCATCTGGAGTATCGCACGCAGTGTGGCCGCGATGCCGGCGTGGTCGAGTACATCGAGCGCTGCTCGGAAGCGCACGGCTACTGGCAGCACGTGAGCTCGCTCGTGGACACGCAGATCGAGGAGTATCTGCGACGCGGCTTCACGAGTCTGACGATCAGCTTCGGCTGTACGGGCGGCCAGCATCGCTCGGTCTATTTCGCCGAGCGGCTCAGCGCGCACATCCGGCACTCGTATCCCCAGGTGAACGTGCGGCTCGCGCATCGCGAGGAGGGCACGTGGCCGAAGGATACGGAAGCGGATGAAACTGCCCGGCATGCTGACCGGTCGACGCAGCAGCACGATCGCAATGCGGTGCATCGCACGAGCCCGGAAGATCTCATCGAAGGCCGACGCAGCCGCGTCGCACCGAGACCCTGAACCGAACGTATAGTGGACGCAATGATTCTCGCCGCGG
>DATABQ010000427.1:0-2993 GCA_036259495.1 Longimicrobiales bacterium
ATGGTATCGGTCCCGCCCTAGGGACGGAAGCGCGGTGTCCGCCGCGACATGCGGTTCTGAAGCCGGCGCGGTGTGTATGCGTCGGGGGAGACTGGCGCTGGTTGTTTTCGGGATTTGTTCGGGTTAGCTTCCGAACATGAGTGCCGCCGCGGTACAGGAGCTGAAACAGGCGCTGGAACGCCGATTCCCGGATGCACTGCCGCTCGGGCGCGGGACGGCCGCGGCGGTGGGCAGCGGAGTGGCCGCTCTGGACGTGCTGCTGCCGGGCGGTGGTCTGGCGCGGGGGCGGCTGACGCTGTGGCGGCCCGGCGGGGGGTCGACGGCAGTACTGCGAACTGCGGCGGAGGCGGCGGTACGGCGTGGGGAGCGCTCGGCATGGGTGGATGCGAGCGGCGCTGTCAGTGCTGACTTCTGGCGGACGGGCCCGCTGCTGGTTCGTCCAGCGACGGAGCGTGAAGCGCTGATCAGTGCCGAAGAGCTGCTGCGCAGCGGCGGCTTCGGCCTCGTGGTGCTGACGGGTTCGGTCCGGGAAGCAGGCCGTGAGGCGGTACGGCTGGCGCGGGCGGCACGGGCAGGCGGGGCGGCGTTCGTGCTGTCGGCGCCGGAAGCGGCCGTGACGCATCTGCGTGTGACGTCGCGTACCCACCCCGACGGCTACCGCTGGCGGCGCGATCCATTCGGCGAGCCGGTCGAAGTGACGGCCGTGCGTGTGGAGGTCGAGGCGTCCTCGATGGGCTGGAGCGGTCGGACATCGTTCGAGCTGCCCGTGCGAACGCATCGGGCGCGGCTGTCGCCGGAGCCGCGGCTGGTGGACAGGCGTGGTGCAAAGCGCAGGTCAGCAGCGCGTGCCGCATGGTGATCAGCGTTCTCCTGCCGGACACGTGTCCTTCGGCGGACGAGATCCTGGCGGCCGTCGCGGATGTGGTTCCGCGCGTGGCGCTGGACCCGCCGCACGTCTGGCTCGACGTGCGGGGCCTCGATGCGGCTGCAGTGCACGATGTCGTGAGGCGTCGGTTGCGGGCGTCGGGTGTGCGAGCGCGCTATGGAGCCGGACTGCGTGCAGTGACCGCGCTCGTGGCGGCGCGGAGCGCACCGGATGAGCGGCTGGTGACGGTGCCGCATGGCGGTGGCCGCGAGTTCCTGGCGCCCCAGGCACTGTCGGTGCTGGGCGTGGAGGATCCGCTGCTCGGATGGCTGGCGGACGTCGGCATCGGAACGTGTGGCGAACTCGCGGCCATCGAGCGGGAGGCGGTGGAGGTCCGGTTCGGCGCGGATGCCGTGCGCTGGTGGCAGCTCGCGCGCGGCGACGATGAGCGACGCCTGTTCGTACCGATCCCGCCCGAGCAGCCGAACGCATCGGTCGACTTCATCGATTACGTGGTGACGGATCCGGAGCGGCTGATCTTCACGACGAACGCACTGCTCGGCGGAGTGTGCGAGCAGATGCGTGAGCGCGGGGCGCACGCGCGACGGCTGCGGCTGCGTCTGCCGCTCGCGAACGGGACGATGTGGGAGCGCACGCTCAGGACCGCGCGGCCGACGGCCGATCGTGCGGCGTGGCTGCGACTCGCACGTGCATTGCTCGAGAAGCTGACCGTGCCGGATGCCGTGTCGGGCGTATCGGTGCAGGTGGAAGCGACCGAGGCGGCCGCAGCGGTGCAGGGCGATCTGTTCGACACGGGGTTCGCGACGGCGGCCGCAGTCGAGACGGCGGTGGCACGGCTGCTGGAGGATCAGGGCGATGTGCTGCGCGAGCCTGTAGTGAGCGCCCACCCGCTCGTGGAGCAGCGCGGCGATTATCGCGCGCTGACGGTGCGCGAGGTGCTGCATGCACCCGACTCCTCGCCCGCACTCGACTCTTCCCATGGGGACGACCCGATCGGCCTCACGCTGCAGCTGCTGACGGAGCCGCGCGCGGTGAAGGTCGAAACGATTCAGCGCCGCGATCACGTTGCCCCGGTGCGCTACCATGACGGCACATGGCACGCCGTGGTGCATGCCGCCGGTCCCGACCGCGTATCGGGTGGTCAGTGGGATGCGACGTACGCTCGCGAATATTTCCGCGCCGTCACCTCCTCCGGTACCCTCGTCTGGCTCTTCCGCGATGCGGGAAAGGACCGCTGGTACCTGCACGGGTGGTGGGATTGAACGTCCACTACATTCACTGCTCCTACTCCGTTGCCTTTCCGCCGCCCGCTCCGGTGCTGACGACAACGCTCTTCACGTTCACGAACTCCAGCATCCCGATGCGTCCGAGCTCGCGACCGTAGCCGGAGCGCTTGACTCCGCCGAACGGGAGGCGCGGGTCGGATGCGACCATCCCGTTGATGAACACCATGCCTGCATCGAGCTCGCTGATGAAGCGGCGCTGCTCCTCCTCGTTACGCGTCCAGGCGGAGCTTCCCAGGCCAAACACGGAATCGTTCGCGATGCGGATCGCATCGTCGATGTCCTTCGCGCGAAACATTGATGCGACGGGACCGAACAGCTCATCGCGGTACGCAGGCGAATCCGGCGGTATGTTCTCGAGCACGGTCGGCTCGTAGAACCAGCCGGTGCGCTGCGGGATGCTGCCGCCGGTGAGAATCCGTGCCCCCTTCGCGACCGTCTCCTCGACCTGGCGTGCAAGCTCATCACGTATGCCTTCCGTCGCCAGCGGGCCGACCTCAGTCGTTTCCTCGATCGGGTCGCCGAGCTTCAGTGCGCGCATCCTCTCGACGAACCGCGCCACGAACTCGTCGTAGACTGCGTCCGCCACGATGAATCGCTTCGCCGCGATGCACGACTGCCCGTTGTTGATCGTCCGGGCCTTCACCGCGATCTCCGCGGCCTGCTCCAGATCCGCATCGGACATGACAATGAACGGATCGCTGCCGCCGAGCTCGAGCACGGTCTTCTTGAGCGCGCGGCCCGCCGCCGCCGCGACCTCGCGCCCCGCGCCCTCGCTGCCGGTCAGGGTCACCGCCCGGATGCGCGGATCGTCGATCAGCCCG
>DATABQ010000428.1:0-3505 GCA_036259495.1 Longimicrobiales bacterium
GCCGGCCTCGACTGCGAAAGCGCTTACGACTTCGGTGCGCCCGTCGCGTCCGCGGAACGAGTACAGATCGTAGAAGAAGGGGAGCGGCCGCACGATGTCCGACTCTCCCCCGCTGTCGCTGCCGCCGGCACCGTAGCTCGCCAGTGCACGCGCGGGATTTGCGAACCGGGACGCACCGGCTGCGGAGAGCGCCGTCAGGACGCAGAGGAGGGAGAGCAGGCGAGCAGACATGAAGCATCCCGGAGAGGAGGTCGCTTCCCTGAGCATACACAAGGCTGCACTGCGCGTCCAGCAGGCGCCGCCCCGCCGGCCGGAACCCGACTTGCCTGATGCACGCCGCAACCGCTCCGGCTCCCAGGGCGACGGCACCCGGGACGACGGCACCCGGGGCGTCAGCTACGCGTATGCCTGATCCCGCTCCTGAAACCGTGCGCAATGACCAGGACTGAACTCGGCTCGTATCTTCGCCGGATTGCCTGTACGCTGGCCGGAACGCTGTTCGGCCTTCTGGTGGGACTGGCGCTCACGCTGGCCATCGTGACGGCCCGTGCCCGCTTTCAGCAGCACTACCTCGAATCAGCCGACGAGATCGTCGGCCCGATGGGTGCGCCGGTGCCGCTCGGCGCTTTCGCCGGAGGCGCGGCCGGGTGGAGCGGGGCCGCTACGCTGACCGTCGTGTCTGCCGGCGGCGTAGTCGGTGGCGTCGTCGGAGGGTTCACGGGATGGGCAATCGCATCCGGCTTCTCCGCGTCCGATGCCGACCGCTGGGCGGGCGGAACGATCGGAGCGGGGGTAGGCGCCTCCTTTGGTGCGCTGATCCTGCTCATCGCGGTGATCGCGCGAAGCCGTCGCTCCGCTGCATCGCTGGCCGCGCTTTGCATCCTGTCCGCATGTGCCGATTCCCCGCCCGATCCACCGCAGATTCCCGCCGCGCCTCCGCTGGGCACGGACGATGTCGAGTCCGTCATATTTCTGGCAGGCGATGGGGGCGAGGCGCGGTATGACCGTTATCCGATCCTGCCCGCCATGGCTGCGGATGTGGAAAACTGGGCGGAACGCCTTCGTCGCGACTCGGCGGTGGTGGTCCTCATGCTGGGCGACAACGTCTACCCCGAGGGCATGCGCGCGCCCGACACTGACGAGTTCCAGGGCGACTCGGCACGCATGGCCGATCAGGTCGCGATTATTCGCGGACCGGCCTCACGCCGGTTCGGCGCCCGCATGTATTTCGTTGCCGGGAATCATGACTGGGGGATGGGCGATGCCCGCGAAGGCATGCGCCGGATCCGCAACATGGGCGAGTTCCTCGATCGCGTCCGCGCACGCGGCGTGTCCGTGGACCTGCTCCCGGAAGCCGGCACCGGAATGCCGGCCGCGATAGAAGCCGGACGCCTGCGCATCGTGCTGCTCGATACGGCGTGGTGGCTGTTCGATGCTGCACCGGATCTGAAGCAGCAAATGCTCGACGAGCTACGGGACCTGCTCGCCGCGGGGGAGGGGCCGGTCGTGATCGCGGCGCATCATCCGTACGTGTCCGCGGGGCCGCACGGCGCGTTCGCGCCTGCCTGGAAGCAGGACCTGGGGATACGATACCTCCTCTCCCGGAGTGGCGCCCTGCTTCAGGATCTCGGATCCCTGCCCTACCGCGATCTGCTTCTCGGCCTCAACGGCGTGTTCGCCGAGGGAGACCGCCCGCTGCTGTTCGCCGGCGGTCACGACCACTCGCTCCAGGTCGTCCGCAACGACACCGAGTCGGGGCCGCGCTACAGCATCGTGTCCGGGTCCGCGAGCAAGGTCAGCCGTGTCGGCTGGGCTCCCGGCACGCTGTTCCGCCGGTCCGCGCCCGGCTACATGCAGCTCATCGTCCGGCGTTCGGGCGCAGTGGACCTGTTCGTGAAATCCGCTCCGGAACAGTTCCTCGAGTGCCCCGCACCCGATGGTCCGGAGTGGGAGCACTGCATGGCCGAGGGCACCGCATCGTTCACAACCGTGTTCTCGATGCGGCTACTGGAAAACGGCTCCTGATCGAGGCGGCATCAGCCGGCATCACGCTAGCGCCATTCCGCTCTCAGCCGGCTGGCTTCAGCATCATCCCACTCGACCATCTCCGGCGATGCGGGCTCCATCCTGTACAGGAAGGACAGTCCGTTCTCGCCGATATATTCGTCCGAGCGATCATACACCGAGTCGCTCTGCGCCTCCGCAGTGCCGACGAAGCGGAATCCGTGCTCCTCGCGGAGCCGGTCGAGCAGCGTACCGATATTGTCGGTGACCAGTTGACTCGCGTGGAGCAGCAGAACGTGCGGCACATCGCGGCCGGCCTTCTGTCGCGCGACCTGCTGATAGTGCTGCGTCGCCCGGATGATGTGGTCGACAAACGCTTCACCGATCGCAGCAGCGCGTGAACTGTCGCCGCGCACGACGGCTTCGCCGTACGAGACGGCGAGGATCCAGTCGGAATTGTCGATGGTGACGTGTGCGATGGGCGACTCCAGCTGCTCCAGCGTCGCGAGAGCTGCGTCCTTCCGCTCAGCTGTCGGACCCTGATGGAGGTATGGATAGCGGAACCATACCGTGTCGCCGCCATTGATGTCGCGCACCATGTCGTGGCAGGTGCGGACGCCGCTCAGCCACTGCTCGAGCGGTGCGTCATTCAGATCCATATGGGCGGCCGTGTGATTGCCGAGCTGGAGGCCTGCGTCCACCCATGTCCGAAGTTCGCGAGCGCCAGCACCCGCACGGTCACAGTTCGCGAATCCGATCGCGGGCACGCCGCGCGACGTCAACGTGTCGGCGAGGGAGCGCAGCGCATCCGCGCGGCTGCTGCCGGGGGCGATTGCGCCCACCCATGGCAGGTCGTCGATCGTCACAGCCATGGCCGGCATCGCCTGCGCCGAATCGCGCCTGCTCGCCGGCGATGCAGCATCCGGTCTCCCGGGCATCTCACCGGGAGGCGCAGCATCGCACGACGCGACGCATGCGGCGAGCAGCGTTGCGGTCCGGAGCGGCGCGGAACGTCCCGTGGAATACCACCGCATCAATCGTCTACCTCGCTGGCAACACCGCCGATGACCGTGCATGGGGTCCGCTGCCGAACAGTAATCGTCCGCCGACGGCGAGTGCCGCGACGGGATATCCGTGCCCGCCCGAGTAGTGGCCCTGCAGGCGCAGCGCGAACCGGTCGTGGAGCGGCACGGTAAGCTCCCCCGCAATGCCCGTCGAGGTTTCGCCCCCGCCGAGAGCCGCGACGCCGACAAAACCTGAGGGCCTGTCGCGGGCGACTGCATTGTAGCCCAGCCCCAGCCGGGCGACCTGCTGACTCGACAGCGCGGACACGGGAAACATGTCCGCCCGCAGGTGCACCGACTCCGCACTGCCGGCACGCACGTACGCGGACGGCCACACCGCCGTGCCGCTGTCGAACTGATCGAAGGAGGGCATGAAAGCGCCCCCCGCACCCACGCCGACATATCGCCAGTCCAGGCGCAGTTGTGCAGCGCCGAAC
>DATABQ010000429.1:0-7106 GCA_036259495.1 Longimicrobiales bacterium
CGATCCGGATGGTGTCCCAGAGCAGGTCGCGTATCGTGATGGACTTCAAGGTTGTGGGATCGGGTGTGGGTGAGTTAGCGGGAGTGGGAGTGGGAGTGGGAGCGGGATCGGGAGGAGCGCGGAGCGCTGTGGCACGCGCCACGAACACTCCCACTCCCTCCAGCCTTGAACTCACCCACTACCAATCCCTCACCCTCACTTCGGCCCCGCGTTCTTCACCGCGTCGCTGACGCCTTCGGCGAACTTCGTGAAGTTCTCGCGGAACATGACCGCCAGCTTCGCGGCGGCGGCATCGTACGCGGCTCCGTCCTTCCACGTCGACCGCGGATCCAGCACGTCGTCGGGCACATCGGGTACGCTCTCGGGAATGTGCAGGCCGAAGACCGGGTCCGGATGCGTCTTCACGTCCTCGAGCTGGCCGCTCAGCACCGCGCGCACCATCGCGCGCGTGTACGACAGCTTCATGCGCGTCCCCGTGCCGAACGCACCGCCGGTCCAGCCGGTGTTCACGAGCCATACCTGTGCGCCGTGCTGCTCGAGCTTCTTTCCGAGCATGTCGGCGTAGACGGACGGCGGCAGCGGAAGGAATGGTGCGCCGAAGCAGGCGCTGAATGCGGCCTTCGGCTCCGACACGCCGCGCTCCGTGCCCGCGAGCTTCGCGGTGTAGCCGGACAGGAAGTGATACATGGCCTGCTCGGGCGTGAGCTTCGAGATCGGCGGCATCACGCCGAACGCATCCGCCGTCAGGAAGACCACGTTCTTCGGATGGCCCGCCATCCCTTCGCGGACTGCGGTCGGAATGAACGTGATCGGATAAGACGAGCGGGTGTTCTCCGTGACGGACTCGTCCTCGAAATCGACCTCGCGGGTATCCTCGTCCATGATGACGTTCTCGAGGATGGCGCCGAACCGGTTACTGGCGGCATGGATCAGCGGCTCGCCCTCCGGAGACAGGCGAATCACCTTGGCGTAGTTGCCCCCCTCGAAGTTGAATACCCCGCGATCGGACCAGCCGTGCTCGTCATCACCGATGAGGCCGCGCTCCGGATCGGCCGACAGCGTGGTCTTGCCGGTGCCTGAGAGGCCGAAGAAGAGCGCCACGTCGCCTTGCATGCCGACGTTCGCGGAGCAGTGCATCGGGAGCACGCCCTCCTGCGGCATCAGGTAGTTCATTACGCTGAAGATGGACTTCTTGAGCTCGCCGGCGTAACGCGTGCCGCCGATCAGGACGAGTTTCCGGCCGAAATCGACGGCGATGAACGTACCGGAGCGCGTGCCATGCTTTGACGGATCCGCCTCCATTTCCGGCGCGTGCAGCACCGTGAATCCCGGATCGAACCCGTCCAGCGCCTCTGCGGACGGGTTGATGAACATGTTGTTGACGAAGAGCGAGTGCCAGGCGTTGGGGCTGACGAAGCGCACATCGAGCCGGTGCTCCGGGTCCGCGCCGGCCCACAGGTCGGATACGTAAAGCTCCTGACCGGAGAGGTGCTCGCGCACGTCATCCAGCAGAGCGGCGAAGTGGTCCGACTCCATCGCCACATTGACCTTGCCCCACCAGATGCGATCTTCGCTGCCCGGCTCACGCACCGTGAACTTGTCATCAGGAGAACGGCCCGTGTGCGGAGAGGTCATCCCCACGAACGAGCCCGAGCTGGTCAGATGTCCTTCGCCACGGCGGACTGCGTGCTCGATGAGCACGGCCGGGCTCAGATTTCTGTGCACCGCGCGCCGGCTGTTGATGCCATGCCGCGCGAGGTCCGCCGTCGCCATTTGAGTTGCCACTTCCGCCTCAATGAGAAGGTATCCACAGACTGGCAGCCTACTCCGGGCGCGCGGGGCCTGTCAAGCGCGCACAGCCCATCCCGGCGCCGCGATTCGCGGCTCTGCCGGTGCTCCGCGCGTCGCGCGCGGACGCGCCTCACCCTTTCCGATGGGCGGGCAGGTGCATATTCTCCGCCGGTGTCACCGCGCATTCGGATCTCGCTTTTCTTCGCACTCCTCGCAGTGCCGCTGCCGGCTGTGCGTGCTGCTGCCCAGGCCTCCCCGGCGACCGCCCCGGATGCCTGTGAGCAGGGTCGGATCAGCTACGTCTTCATCCACAACAACTCGATCTTCGACACGAGCGACACGAGTGGCGAGCGCCGGTTCAGCTGGGCGTATCGTACTGCCAACGCACTGCACATCTCGACCCGCGAATGGGTGATCCGCCGCGAGCTCCTGTTCGACACCGGCTCCTGCTATGACCCATGGATGCTCGAGCAGACGGAGCGGCTGCTGCGCGGGTACAGCTTCCTGTCCAGCGTCGACGTGTACGGTGTGCGGCAGCCGGATGGGACCTGGCACGTGATCGTCAGCACGCGCGATGAATGGAGCACACGTCTCGATCTGCGCGTCGGCACGGACGACGGCTTCGGGTTCGAGGGCGTCCGCATCGTCGAGGACAACCTGCTCGGCTCCGGCCAGTCGCTCGGTGCGTTCTACTATGAACGCGACGTCACGCGCGATTACGGCGTGGCGTACTTCGCGCCGCAGCTGTTCGGCACGCGCTGGGACCTGACGAGCGAGCTTGGCCGCACAAGGGCTGGAACGCTCGTGCACCAGGAGGTCGGCTATCCGTTCGTCGGCGAGGTCAGCCGCTGGGCGGGCCGGCAGAGTTTCCGGCGCGAGGATCGCCTCTTCGACTACATCATCGAAGACGATCCGGATCTGCGCTCGTCGCACATCGTGCTTCCGCTGCGGGAGCAGGCGTTCGACCTCGCCGTCATTCGCCGCCTCGGAACCAGAGGCAACACGGCACTGCTCGGCGCTGCGCTCAGCTATCAGCAGCTCAGCTACCCGGGTATGATCGAGCTCGCCCCGGAAGGCGATTACGATCTGCGCGAGCCTGCACCGGACTCGCTCGCGGCCCCCGTCCGCCGTCAGCGCCAGGCGCTCGACAACATCCGCGTCTTCGGGCTGCTCGGGCATCGCAATGTGTGGTGGCAGCGGCGACAGGGCCTGGACAGCATGCGCGGCCAGGAGGATGTGAGGCTGGGCGCTGAGGCGATCCTCGGCGTCGGCCGATCGCTGAGATCGCTCGAGCCGGATGACGACCTCTATACGACACTGGTGCTCTACACCGGCTTCGAGCTCGGTGACGCGCTTCTCATCGGGCGCGGACGTGTCGATGCGCGCCGGGATCTCCGCGCCACGGGCGACGCGCCGGAATGGGAAGACATCTACATCGAAAACGAGATACTCGCGTACCTGCAGACGGCGCTGCTGCCGCGACAGACGTTCTTTGCGCGCGCGTCGCTGGTCGGCGGCTGGAACACGCGCACGCCTTTCCAGCTCACGCTCGGCGGCCTCACCGGCCTGCGCGGCTACGACCGCGAGCGGATGCCCGGCGGACGCAGGTTCGTCGCAACGCTCGAGGATCGCTTCTACGTCGGCTGGCCGTTTCACAACGTACTCGACGTCGGTGGGACGGTCTTCGCCGACGTCGGCAGGATCTGGTCGGGCGATACTCCATTCGGCATCGACTCCGGATGGCGCGCCTCCGCAGGCTTCGGCCTGCGCGGGTCGTTCCCGGAGGGGAGCCGCTCGACCTATCGCATCGACATCGCCTGGCCGCTCGACCGGGGCACCGGCTTCAGCGACTTCCGCCTGTCGCTCTCCGTCGGTGAGATCCGCGGTCTGAACTCGCGCGCTGAAGACGGGCAGCTGCTGCGCTCGCGCACACAGAATGTCGGTGGTGAACTCTTCACGTTCCGCAACTGATGCGTCCCACACTCTACGCGGCCGACTGGCTGATGCCCGTCTCTTCGGAACCGGTGCGCGACGGTGCGGTCCTGGTCGATGGGAACGGCGTCATCCGCGAAGCCGGGCCACGCTCCGGCATCAGCAGCGGCGATGACGTCGCCGTGGTCGAGCTCGGCCGCGCAATCCTGCTTCCCGGTCTCGTCAACGTCCACGCGCATCCCGAGCTGGCCGGCATGCGCGGCCTGCTCGAGGACCTGCCGTTCCACCAGTGGATCCCGGCACTCCGCCGAGCGAAGGAGGGCGCCAGCGCAGAAAGCGGCGATTTCGCCGCGGCCGCCCGCTGGACCTGCGCCGAGGCGATCGCCGGAGGCGTTACGACGATGTGTGCGACGGAGGATTCCGGAGCATCGCTCTATGCGATGCGCGAGGCCGGCCTGCGCGGGATTGTCTACCGCGAAGTCTTCGGACCGTCGCCTGCGCAGGCGCAGCGCGCGCTGCAGGACCTGATTCAGAAGGTCGAGAGCATGCGTCAGGCTGCGACCGACCTCGTGCACGTCGGCGTATCGCCGCACGCACCCTACACGGTGTCCGACGATCTCTTCCGGCTCGTCGCTGCCTATGCCGTTGCGGAGTCACTGCCGATGGCCGTGCACATCGCGGAGTCCGAGGCGGAGTCGCAACTGGTCGTGGATGGCGATGGTCCCTTTGCCGCCGGGCTTCGAACGCGCGGAATCGATACACCACCCCGCGCGCCATCGCCGATCGCGCTGCTCCACCAGACCGGCGTCCTCGCCGCGCGTCCACTCCTGATCCATTGCGTGCGCATCGATGCCGATGACATTACCCGCATTGCCGATGCCGGCGCTGTCATAGCACACTGCCCGGTTGCGAACGCACGGCTCGGCCACGGCATCTCTCCCATCGTCGAGCTCGCCGCCGCAAACGTCACGATCGCTCTCGGCAGTGACTCCGTCGCGAGCAGCAACCGCATCGACATGCTCGAGGAAGCGCGCGTGACACAGCTCATGCAGCGCGCTCGCCTCCGCTCCGCCGGAACTCTCGACGCGGCCGCGCTCCTGCGCATGCTGACGCTCGACGGGGCCCGCGCGCTCGGACTCGATTCCCGCACCGGCTCCCTCGAACCCGGCAAGGACGCCGACCTGTGCGCCGTCCGCATCGGCGCGCCGCATACGGAACCGGTGCACGATCCCGCTGCCGCCCTGCTCTTCAGCGCCCGCGGCAGTGATGTGGCGCTCACAGTGGTACGCGGGCAGCTCCTCTACCGCGATGGGCGCTTCGTGACAGTCGATGTGGAGCGGCTGCGCGACCGTTTTCTCCACGGCGCCGAACGCATGCGGGCTGCCCTGGACGAGCGCTGATGCGGCAGCGACTCGAGCACGCGCCCGAGCTGCTCGACGCGCCGTACCACGACCGCGCCGAGCTCGAGCAGAGTCTCGACCAGGTGGCAGAGGTCAATCGTCTGCTCGGCGGGACGCGGGCCGTCCTGCGCACACTCGAGGACATCGCACCGGGTCCGGATGACCTGGAGATCCTCGACATCGGCACCGGGTCCGCGGATATCCCTATCGCAATCGACCGCTGGGCACGAGAGCAGTCGCGCACGGTGCGGATTACGGCGACCGACCTTCACCCGCAGATGATTGAAATCGCGAAGGACCGGACGCGAAGGATTTCTTCCATCCGCGTCGCGCCCGCAGATGCACTCCAGCTCCCTTACGCTGCGGACAGCTTCGACATCGTGCTCCTGTCGCTGACACTGCACCATTTCGAACGCGACGATCAGATGCGCGCACTGCGTGCCGCAGCACACACCGCCCGACGCGCGGTGATCGTGAATGAGCTGGAGCGATGCGTCGCGAATTATGCGGGCGCGCGCATCCTCGCAGCGACCCGCTGGCGCGGAAATCGGCTGACCCGGCATGACGGACCGCTGTCGGTGCTCCGTGCGTTCAAGGCCGCGGAGCTGAGGGCGCTTGCGGAGGAGGCGGGGTTGAAGGTGGAAGATATCCGGAGACGGTTTTTTCATCGGATCGTTATGGTGGTGGGAGGATAGGCGGAGCGGGTTTCGGGGTAGTGCGCCGAGGGATACTTGGGGGAGGGATACTGCGGGAGGAGTACTGCAGGAGAATTGCGGCGGAAGACGAACGGCGGAAGACGAACGGCGGAAGAATTCACTGCGGATGAATACGGCGGGTGGCAGGAGGGGGCAGGAGCAAGCCCGGGGCTAGGTGGGATCGGGGTTCGGGGCAGGTTTGTTCAAGCGGCGGATCAGGGCGGTGAGCATGACCGAGATCATGTCTCCATCCCGGCGCAGGCTTCGCAGGTCCAGCGACGGGTTCAGGTCTGCGAGCCGTGCCAGGGACCCGATGCACTCCGCGGCAGACGCGTGCGCAATCTGATAATGACGCCGCTTCGAGCCCGGGCTGAAATGCCCCGCCCCCTCGGCAATATTCAGGATGATCGACTCAGCAGCGCGGATGAGCTGATCGAACAGGGACCTCCCGCACCGCGCCTGGCCGAGAAGCGCGTCGACACTCCGCGCAAACGCGAGCGCCAGGTGATAAACCCGGAGCTTCTCCGGACCGTGCTGTTTTCCGGTGTACCCCTGCATGTAGCAGAATACTACCCGCACCCGGGCACCCGAATAGCCACACCGGCCAATCTCCGCCGGGAGGGTGCCCCGGTTCGGGTGGAATTTGGGGCATGTCACACGGATGTGCCATGCGTCAGGGGGTCGAGCGGCTGCATGTCTACCAGTCGGCTGTGAGCTGGCTGAGCAGGTTGACGCGGTGCTTCGGAGCGTGCGCGCAGTCATGTGTGTCAACGTCACACATGTGTGTCAACGTCACAATGGACGTGGCGCTCGGCCGTCCTTGTGCGCTTCAGTGCGATTGTTGCGCTCTACTGTGCAACCATCTCGGCGCCGCCAATAGCTGAGCGGTTTGCGTGAATAGTTCACCATTTCTGCACCCGCGAATTCGTGGAACGCGATGACTGTGCATTTGGGTGCACAGGGCACGTGGCCACAGCCGTCAGTGGCACCTCGGCATGCGTGACCCGGCACGTCCGAATCCGTAGGGCTGAACATTGCCGAGGGCTTCGGCCAGTTCGGTCCCGGCCGGAAAGATCTACCATGACCAGACCGCACTGGGAGCGGCCGCAGAATGCATTGCCGCACTGTCCATGATGCGACGCCGAAGCACGAACATCGATTCACCGCCCCCGCCGCACCGCTGAACCTGTCGGCGCAATGCTGGTGGCGTGATCCAGACCCAGGAGCGCCGCCGCACTAAAAACCCGCAATGCCGTCCCTCCCGCATTCACCCCACCGTAATTCTCCC